>JANXSC010000547.1 GCA_025352845.1 Opitutaceae bacterium | reverse complement strand
ACGCCGCGAGCGCCGACTTGTCTTCGCCGAGCGTCAGACAATCTGCGGCGAGCTGCTCGACGATAAAACGGTCGAAGGGCTTGTCATCGTTAAACGCGCGCACGACATAGTCGCGATAGGTGAAGGCGTAGGCGAAACGCCGCTCGGCGTTGCCGACGAGGTAGCCCTGCGTGTCCGCATAACGCGCCACATCCAGCCAGAAGCGTCCCCACCGCTCGCCGTAGTGCGGCGAAGCCAGCAACCGATCAATCGTGCGATCGTAGGCACGCGCGTCACGCGGGTAGTCGCGCACAAAGGCATCCATCCCTTCCGGTGTCGGCGGCAATCCCGTGAGATCGTAGGTCACGCGGCGCAGCAACGTGCGCGCATCGGCGGGTGCGGCCGCCGCGATTCCTTTCGCTTCAAATTGGGCGAGCACGAAATGGTCGACCGGTGTCCGCACCCACGATCTGTATTTCACTTCGGGCAGCGCAGGCTTCGTGACCGGTTGAAAGGCCCAGTGTTTCCGCGCCGCCGCGATGTCCATCGGATGCGGTTTGCCGCCCGCGCGCGGATCGGGCGCGCCGAGTTTGATCCATTCCTCCAGCGCCGCGATTTGTTCGGCGGGGAGTTTGCCGCCCTCTTCCTTCGGCGGCATCTGCAAGTCTTCGTTTCCGTAGCGCACGGCCTCGAGGAGAAGGCTCTTCACCGGATCGCCGGGCACAATGGCCGGACCGGTATCGCCGCCCTTGCGCAACGCGTCGCGCGTATCGAGCTGGAAGCCGCCCTTGGACTTGCCCGACTCCACGCTGTGGCACTTGTAGCAACGCTCAGCAAGGATTGGCCGGATCTTTCCCTCGAAAAATTCGATGTGCTCGGGGGGCAGCTCCGCGGCGGCCACGAAGGCACAGCCCACGCCGCACGCCAGGACAAGCCGGACTGAAAACCCGCGCGGCATCACGCAATCAAATCACGCACGACCTTGCCGTGCACATCAGTCAGCCGAAAATCCCGGCCGGCGTGGCGATAGGTCAGTTTCTCATGATCGAAACCGAGCAACGCGAGAATCGTGGCGTGGAGGTCGTGCACATGCACCGGTTTGTCGACGGCCTTGAAACCGAATTCGTCGGTCGCGCCATACGTGGTGCCGCCTTTCACCCCGCCGCCGGCCAGCCACATCGTGAAGCCGTAGTGATTGTGATCGCGACCGTTGACCTTGCCAGCATTGGCCCCGGCCGTGGGAAGCTCGACGACCGGGGTGCGGCCAAACTCGCCGCCCCAAATCACCAACGTGTCTTCCAGCATGCCGCGCTGCTTGAGATCTTTCAGAAGCGCGCCGATCGCCTGATCGCTGTCGCGGGCGAGCTTGCGGTGGTTGACCTCGATGTCGTCGTGGTTGTCCCATGGCTGGCCCTCGCCGTGCCAGACCTGCACGAAGCGCACGCCTTTTTCCAGCAGCCGCCGCGCGGTGAGGAGCTGGCGACCCTGCACGTTGTCACCATACGCCGCACGCATCGCCTCCGGCTCGCGCGCAATCGTGAAGGCATCTGTCGCCTCGATCTGCATGCGGTAAGCGAGCTCGTAGGATTGGATGCGCGCCTCAAGCTGCGCCTCGTGCTGGCGTTTCGCCGCGTGACGGGCGTTGAGCTGCTGCAACAGATCGAGCTGCGCACGCTGCTCGGGTCGCGAGGTCGCCGTGTTCTGGATGTGCTCGATGAGCTGATCGATCTCGGTGAACGCGGTGTTGATGTAGTTGCCTTGGTAGATGCCGGGGAGAAATCCGCTCTGCCAGTTCTGCGATTCCTGAATCGGATAACCGCCGGGGCACATCGCGATGAAGCCGGGAAGATTTTGATTTTCCGAGCCGAGTCCGTAGGTCACCCACGAACCCAGACTCGGGCGCGGCAGCCGCGCGTCGCCGCAGTTCATCAGCATGAGCGACGGCTCGTGATTCGGCACATCGGCGTGCATCGAACGAATCACCGCAATCTCATCGATCGATTCGGCGACGTGCGGGAATAGTTCGCTGACCTCAATGCCGCTGCGGCCGTATTTTTGAAACGTGAAGGGCGAACCAAACGCCGCGCCCGTCTTTCGCTCGGTTTTCAGATCAAGAGGGATGGGTTTGCCGTGCCACTTCGTCAGCTCCGGCTTCGGGTCGAAGGTGTCCACCTGCGACGGGCCGCCATTGGCAAAAATATGGATCACCCGCTTCGCCTTCGCCGGAAAATGCGGCGCGCGCGGCGCCAGCGGCCGGTCCATGTTTACGCCCGTCGGTTCGGCGCAGAGTTGCGGCCCAACCATCGAGGCGAGTCCGAGCGCCCCAAATCCGATGCCACACCGCTGGAGAAAATCCCGGCGAGTGAGAAACAGGTCTTCGAGACGCGGGGCGTGGGGCATGGCGGCAGATTGACGGCGGGACGGGGCAGGGGTGACGCTCGAAAGCGAAGCGAAAGTCCGCCCCGCCGGAAAGCTTGGAATTAAATGATCAGGCCTGGTGCGGAGCATGACTTCCAACGCCTGGCGGCGCGGAAACTCCCGTGATACAGCCGCCGCACGAGCGGTGTTTCACTTGAAGCTGCTTTTTGCGCCGCGCATTGATCTCGCGCCAGTTTTTTGGACGCAGAGGCGGAATTGGAACACATCAGGCTCGTTTCTCGTCAGGCGCGACTTCCCCCTTTCCACGAAACGGCTGCGCAAGCTGACCGAGGTAACCCGTGGGCATCGGCTCGTCGATGCCATAGCGATGCGGCAGACGCTTCGGCAGATGCAGCGTGCCGAAGAGCCAGTCGGTGAAGGGCAGCGTGCCGGCGAGATTCTTGTTCGCCGACTCCGGCCCCTCGTTGGCGTGGTGCCAGTGGTGAAACGCCGGCGTGGGCAAAATCCACTCGAGCCAGCCGAACCGCCAGCGGACATTCGCATGCACCGCAATCGCGAGCAGGCCGCCGAAGATCGCGAGAAACCCAAACGTCTCCTTCGTGAAACCCAGCAGGTAAACCGGCAGCACCCCGCAGCAGCGGATGAAGGTCTGATCGACGGGATGCACGCGGTTGGCCGCCAGCCAGTCAAGGTGCTCGCTGCTGTGGTGCACGGCGTGGAAGCGCCAGAGGAACGGCACGGTGTGCGCGAACCGGTGGCCCCAATACGCGCCGACATCCTCGACGAATACCGCGATCAGAAACTGCGACCAACGCGGCAGCGCCGCGAGCCATTGCTGCAACGGCGGGTAAATGAGAAAGCCCAGCGCGTAGGTAAGCGTGACGAGCGCAAAAAACACCAGCAGCTTGCGCAGCACGCTGGTGAAGAAAAAATGCGCAATGTCCGCCCACACGCCCGGCCGCTGCCAGAAATCCCGCCGCACAATCGGGAACAGCCGCTCCAGCGGCACAAAAATCACCAACAGCACCACAAGCCCGGTGATCAGTTTCGGCAGATCGAAGAGTTTTTCCACGGGCAGTGTGACGCTGGGACACGGACGGACGTTACGAGCAATCGCCGCGGTGAATCACGGCATCACGCCAGAATATCCTGCACAACCCGTCCATGCACATCGGTCAGCCGGAAGTCACGGCCTTGGAAGCGGAACGTCAGCTTCGTGTGGTCGAAGCCGAGCAGGTGCAGGATGGTCGCCTGCAGGTCGTGCACGTGGACCTTGTTTTCCACGACGCCGAAACCGAGTTCGTCCGTCGCCCCGTAGCTGAGGCCGTGCTTCACACCGCCGCCGGCGAGGAAGAGCGAGTAGGCGTCGGGAAAATGATCGCGCCCAAGCACATCGCTGCCCGAGGTGCGGCCCTCGCGAAACGGCGTGCGGCCAAACTCGCCGCCCCAGATCACGAGCGTGTCGTCGAGCAGCCCGCGTTGTTTCAGATCGCGGATGAGCGCGGCCACGGGTTTGTCCGTGCGCGCCATCTTCGCCGTGAGACCTTCGCGGATATCTTCCTTCGGATTGGTGCCGTGAAAATCCCAGCCCCAGTCGAAGAGCTGCACGAAGCGCACGCCCTGCTCCAGCAGCCGGCGGCCGAGCAGGCAGTTGTTGGCGAAGCTGGCCTCGCCGGGTTTCGCGCCGTAGGCGTCGAGCGTGGCGGCGGACTCGCGCGTGATGTCCATGACCTCGGGCACGCTCGCCTGCATGCGGTAGGCGAGTTCGTATTGGGCGATGCGCGTGGCCGTTTCGGGATGGCCGAGCTCGGCCGCCTGGATTTCGTTGAGCGAGCGGAGCGCGTCGAGCGTCTGCCGCCGCATCGCCCGATCCATGCCCGGCGGATCGCCGACGTAGAGGACCGGGTCGCCCTTCGAGCGACACTGCACGCCTTGATAAACCGACGGCAAAAAACCCGTGCCCCACGCGCTCTGCCCCGCGCTCGGCTGCACGCCGCTGCTGATGAGCACGACGAAGCCGGGCAGATTTTCATTTTCGGAACCCAGCCCGTAAGTCACCCACGATCCCAGCGAGGGCCGTCCGCCGCGCGGTGAGCCCGTCAACAATAACAGCTCCGCCGGCGTGTGGTTAAACTGATCCGTGTGCATCGACTTGATGACGCACAGCTCGTCCGCGATCGCCTGAAAATTCGGAATCGCGTCGGACATCCAGATGCCGCCGCTCCCGTGCTGCGAAAACGTGCGTGGCGTGCCCATGAGCTTCGGCGTGCCAGTGGTGAACGCGAACTGCTTCCCCTTCACGAAGTCATCCGGCGCCGGCTGCCCGTCTCGTTTCACCAGCTCCGGCTTGTAGTCGAAAAGATCAAGGTGCGGCGGCCCGCCCGACATATGCAGGTAGATCACGCGCTTCACCTTCGGCGCAAAATGCGGCGCGCGCACCGCCATCGGGTTCAGCGCCGCCGCAGCGCGCAGCGGGTTTTTTCCGAGCGCCTCCATCGCAATCGCGCCGAGGCTGAACTGGCCGACACCGCGGAGAAACTGGCGGCGCGTCTGGTGCTGGAGTTGTTGGAAACGGAGATTCATCGGTGGCGAGAGTGGTTCATCGCTTCATCAGCGCCTCATCGAGGTTGAGCAGCACATTCGCCACCGCAGTCCACGCGGCAAGTTCGGCGGGAGAAATCGCGGCCGGCGGCGGGTTTTCCAGATTCGCAATCAGCGCGGCCGCTTGCTCAGGCGCTTGCGAGTATCGCGTCCGTGCGGCGCGATAAAGCGCCACCAGATGCGTCGACTCGGCCTCGGTCGGCACGCGCGCGAGCACACGGCGAAAGCCATCGTGCACGCATTGCTCCGGCCCGCGATCGCCCACGGCAATCTGCCGCGCGAGCGCCTGCGCCGCCTCGACGTAAACCGGATCGTTCAGCGTCACAAGCGCCTGCAGCGGCGTGTTGCTGCGGTTGCGGCGCAGCGTGCAGACCTCGCGGTTGGGCGCGTCGAACGTCACCATCGAGGGATAGGGGCTGCTCCGCCGCCACTCGGTATAAAGCCCGCGGCGAAACCGATCTTCGCCGACACTCGTTTTCCAATCGAGGGCCGAGCCAAACGCCGCGCTCAGGCCGAACGCCGGCTGATAGGGCCGCGCCGAAGGTCCGTGCGCCTTCGCACTCAAGAGCCCGCTCACCGCCAGCGCCTGATCGCGGACCATCTCGGCGCTGAGGCGGAAGCGCGGGCCGCGCGAGAGCAGGCGGTTCTCCGGATCGGCTTCGAGCGCCTCGGGCGTAACGCGGGAACTCTGCCGGTAAGCAGCGGACATCACGAGCGTCTTGAGCAACCGTTTCGTGTCCCAGCCATTCCCGGACAGTTCCAGCGCCAGCCAGTCGAGCAGTTCCGGATGCGTCGGCAACTCGCCCTGCGAACCAAACTCTTCCGCGGTCCGCACGAGCCCGATGCCAAAGATCGCCTCCCAATAACGATTCGCGAGCACGCGCGCCGTGAGCGGATTCTCCGGACTCACCAGCCACCGCGCCAGCGCCAGCCGATCCACCGGCGCTCCGGTCGGCAGCGGCGGAAACACCGCCGGCACGCCGCCCGACACTTCCTCGCCGAGCGCGAGATAGTTGCCGCGCAACTGCACGTGCGTCTTGCGCTGTTTCTCCGGTGCCAGCTCGCGCAGCACGAGCGTGGTTTGCAAAGGCATCTCGTCGAGCGTGCGCAGCAGCGACGCGAGCCGCTGCCTCTCCTGCTGCAATTCCGGTGCGACCTCGCGCACATAATAATCGAGCAGCCGCTCGCGCTGCGCCGCGTCGCGCGCCTCCTCCGGTAACGCCAGCACCGCAATATCCGCCGCGGGCACGCGGAGGTGCTCCTTCGCGCGCGCGTCGGAACTCAGACTCACGCGAAACTCCCCCGCCATCGCGTCCGCCTTTTCGGTCGCGCGCTCGATCGTCAGGAGCAGTGACTCGCCGGGCGCGAGCGCCAGCGGTTTTTCCGGCTCGACCGCCAGCGTCCGCGCGCCCTCCCCGCCGGTGGCATTCCAGCCGCGCTTCTGCGCGACCCGTTTCACCGGACCGCTCCGGCGTTTCGCCGGCACTTTCGGTTCCGCATCATTTGTCACGGCATTCTCGTCATACTCCGCATCGGGGGCATCGGCGACCGCGCGCGCCAGTTTCACCTCGCGCGGATCGGCG
>JANXSC010000531.1 GCA_025352845.1 Opitutaceae bacterium | reverse complement strand
CGCTTCGCGGCAAGCACCCTGCTTACCACGTCTTCATGATTCCCCTCCATCGTCTCATCGGTGTCGTTTCCCTCCTAGTTCTCGCCCCGCTATGCCACGCGGTGCCGGTTCTCTACACCGCGACCCTTTCAGGCGGAGCTGAGATTCCCGTCGTCGCCTCTTCCGGCACCGGTTCGGTTTCGGTCACCTACGATTCGGCAGTCCACACGCTTCTGGTCACTGCGTCCTTCAGCGGGCTTAGCGGCGTAACAACCGCCGCGCACATTCATGCTCCCACTTCAGCAGGCGTTAACGGATCTGTAGCGACGCAAACCCCAAGCTTCACCGGATTTCCTCTGAGCGTCACCTCTGGCACCTACAGCAGCGTCGTCTTCGATTTGACCGCAGCATCAAGCTGGAACCCATCGTTTATCACTGCCAATGGAGGAAACACCGCCGGGGCTGAAGCAGCGTTTGCAAC
Source organism: Opitutaceae bacterium (assembly GCA_025352845.1). Classification (GTDB taxonomy): domain Bacteria; phylum Verrucomicrobiota; class Verrucomicrobiia; order Opitutales; family Opitutaceae; genus ER46. The sequence continues at coordinate 4,324 of JANXSC010000531.1, read as the reverse complement.
CTCGCTCAACAACGGGTTCGCGTATTTCAACATCCACACCAACGTATTTCCGGGTGGCGAAATCCGCGGAGTCTTGGCGGGGCCCTCTTCCGTCCCCGAAAGTGGAGCGAGTGTATTTCTCGCCGTGCCGATTTTGCTGGGTCTGTTCGGTGCCGCCCGCCGTCACCGCCAAGCGGCCTGATTCCGTTCGCGTTGACCGGCCGCAGGCCGACCAAGCCCCCAACTGGGTTGAGCCAAACTACACCACCTCCGGCACCACATATGGCTTGCGGTAGATTTTTGTGAGCATCGCGTCGGCCTCCGTGTCGCTGGCAAATCTCTCCTTGGCACCGACGAACTTCAGCGAGCGGCCGAGGCGGTAGGAGATGTTGGCGAGGTGGCAGAGTGACGTCGAGAGGTGGCCTTCGTTGATGTCGGCGCGCAGGTCGGCGTCCTTGCCGGAGCGCATGGCTTCCAAAAAATTCGCCCAGTGGTTGGCGCGTTCGCGTTCGTTGTCCTTCGATTCGGCGAAGGGCTTCTTTTCGCGCCGGCGAAAAGCCTTCCATCCGCCGCCGCTGCTGATCTCGAGCCAGCCTTCGGTGCCGTAAAAGACGTTAGTGAGTTCCTGGCCGGCGCTGCCCTCTTGGTTGGTGTAGCGACCGCGCGTCTCCAGCTCGATGATCTTGCCGTCGGCATATTGGTAGGAGGCGGTCTGGGTGTTCGGCGTTTCCTGCGTCGTCTTGTCGTGGCCGTAGGTGTCGACGTCGCCATAGACGCGTTTCCCGGGCGTCTTCCCCTCGTCCGACGTGAAACCAAAGAGGCCGCCCATCGACATGACCGCAACGGGGTGCTCGTCTTTCTGCAAACCCCAGCGCGCAAGGTCGAGGAAGTGCGGGCCGGTGTTGCCGGTGTCGCCATTGCCGGTGTCCCAATACCAGTGCCAGTTGTAATGGCTGCGTTTTTCGTTGTAGGGGCGCAGCGGCGCGGGGCCGAGCCAGCGGTCGTAGTGAAACGGGGCGGGCGGCGCGCCATCCTTCGCCATGCCATAGGAATCGCGCGCCTTGAAGCAAAGCGCCCGCGCCATGTAGAGCTCGCCGATGCCGCCGCCGTGGAGAAACGCGATGGCCTCGCGCACATTTTTCGCGGAGCGGTTGTTGAGGCCGACCTGCATGCGCTTTCCATATTTCCGCCACGCCTCGATCATTTTGCGGCCTTCCCAGATGTTGTGCGAGGCAGGCTTCTCGACGTAGACGTGCTTGCCCGCCTGCGCCGCCCAGATGGCGGCGAGCGCGTGCCAGTGATTCGGCACGACGATCGAGACGGCATCAACCTGCTTGTCGTCGAGCACCGCGCGGAGGTCCCAGTTCGTCGCCGGCTTCGCGCCGGATTTTTCCTCGACGAGTTTCAGCGCCGCGGGCCACAGCGCTTCATCGACATCGCAGATCGCGCGCACGGCGACGTTGTGGCTGTCCTTCAGCGCGCACCAACTGTTGAGGTGCACCGTGCCCTGGTTGCGCACGCCGATCACGCCGACGTGGATGCGCTCGTTGGCACCGGCGATGGCCGCGTAGGATTTGGCGGTGAAGCCCATGCCACCGATGGTGATGCCGGCGGTGCCAATCACACCGGTCTTGATGAACTCTCTGCGGTTGGGGTTATTCGTATTCATGGGGAAAAAACGCATCGGGCGACAAGCATTCCACGTCGTCACTCCGGCGGGAGCGAACGACCGAGCGGGGCGGGCGTCAACGGGTGAGTGCGAGCGAGGCGCGACTAAGAGATCATCTTTCCGAGCACATGCCGCAGCGCAGACTCCAAGCCGGCGTGCCGCCAGGTGAAGCCCGCGGCGCTGGCCCGCGCCGGCTCCGCGCGCGTGCTGGCGAGCAGCGTGTCCTCCGCCATCTGGCCAAAAATAATCCTTAACACCCCCGCCGGGATCGGCAGCACAGCCGGGCGGCGCAAAACGCGCGCGAGCGTAGCGGTGAACGTCGCGTTGGTCACGGGCTCGGGCGCCACCGCGTTGATCGCGCCGCGCCAGGCTCGATCCATAATCGCGCGCTCATACATCGCGGCCAAGTCGTCCGGCGTGATCCAGCTCATCCACTGCCGGCCTGAGCCGAGCCGGCCCGCGACGCCGGCGCGAAACGCCGGCAGCATTTTCGCCAACGCCCCTCCGGCCGGCGTCAGCACCACGCCGGTGCGCAGCGCCACGGTGCGCACGCCGAGGGTCTCGACCGCAGCGAGCTCGCTTTCCCACGCTCTGCATACGTCAGCCAAAAATCCCGTTCCTTGGGCCGCGCCCTCCGGCAATATTCCGTCACCACGATTGCCATAGAATCCCACCGCCGACGCGCTCACCAGCACTTCCGGCCGCGCCGCAGGGTCGCGGGCCGCTATCGCCGTGGCGATCGTGCGTGTGCCCTGCACCCGGCTGGCCAGAATTTTCGCTTGCCGCTTCGCAGTCCAACGGCCGTCTCCGACATTTTCTCCCGCCAAATGCACGATGGCATCGACGCCCGTGAGCGCCGCGGGATCGAGCTCTTCTTTCAACGGGTCCCAACGAAATTCATCTGCGCCCCGCGCCGCGCCGCGCACGAGTCGGCGCACCGTGTGTCCCTGCGTTTGCAGATAGGGCACGAGGACTCGTCCCACGACGCCCGACGCGCCCGAGACCAGCACGCACCGGCGCGCGCCTGCGGTCGCGCCCTCGACATCGGCTTTCGTCACCGCGTGCCGATAGGCAAACATCCGCGCGAGCTGCCGGCGCGTAAACGCCGCCCCGCCCCAGCGTCCGAGTGCACCCAACGGCAACCGATAGCGGATCTCATCGGTGAGCACGCAAGCGTTGGCCCCGGCCGGCTCGATCAGGTGCAGGTGCTCCCACTTCGCGAACGGCCCGCGCAGCAGCACATCGCGAAACTGCCGGCCGGCGACGTAGTCTCGGTGCACGATTTCCCAGCGCGCCCAGAGCGGGCCGATTTTCGTGCGCAAGGAAACTCGCGCGCCGTCGCGGATGCCACCCTCGTGCGCGGTCACCTCCACGCGCTCCCACGGGGGACACAGCCGGCCAAACGCGCCCGGCCTCTCGTGCCACGCGAAGACCTCGGCCGCTGGCCGCTCGATCCGCACGCTCCGCTTGAAAATCTCGTCACTCATGCGTCTGCCGCCCTTTTCGCATCCGGCACGCATCCGAGCAAAACTTCACTTCATCCCACACTTTCTCCCACTTCTTCCGCCACGCAAAGGGCCGCGCACACACCGCGCAGGTCTTCGTCGGTAGGTCGGATTTTTTTCGCATCTTCGGCATCGCGCTCAACCTCGTTCGTCACTGGTGAAAAGTCCATCCGCCGCCCGCGGCTCGCCGCCGTTACCCTTAATCTCCGCCGCGCGTGCAGAAATCAGCGCCCGCTCGGCCGGTTTCAGCCGCACGAGATTTTTCACCTGCAACGCCATCCGCTGATTCTTGGCCAGCAAAGCCTCGTGACGCAGCAGAAAATCCCAATACAGCGTGGTGAACGGACACGCCTCGTCGCCGGTCGCCTTGGCCGGATTGAACCGACAGCCCGTGCAATAGTTGCTCATCCGCTGGATGTATTTCCCCGTGGCCGCATAGGGCTTCGAGGCCATGATCCCGCCATCGGCATATTGCGACATCCCGAGCGTGTTCGGTAGCTCGACCCATTCGACCGCATCCACATAAACGGCCAGATACCACTCATGCGTTTCCTGCGGCTTCACGCCGAGGAGCAGCGAGTAGAGCCCCGTGACCATCAGCCGCTGGATGTGATGAGCGTAGCCGTGCCGCAGCGTCTGACCGATGCTCGCCCGCAGGCAGTTCATCTCGCATTTCCCCGTCCAATAAAATTCCGGCAACTTGCCCCGCGCCCCGAGCGCATTCAGCCGGCCATACTCCGGCATGAAGTGCCAGTAAATGCCCCGCACATATTCCCGCCAACCGAGGATCTGCCGGATAAATCCCTCCACGCTCGCCAGCGGCGCCCGGCCCGCCCGATACGCTTGCTCGGCCGCAGTTACGGCGTCGCGGGGGTTGAGCAGCTTCAAATTCATCGCCGCTGAAATCCGGGCGTGAAACAGCCACGGCTCGTCCGTCCACATTGCGTCCTCAAACTCCCCGAAGGCGGCCAGCCGATGCGTGATAAAATCATCCAGCGCCGCGCGGGCGTCCTCGGGCGTCACCGGCCAGGAAAACTCTGCCAGCTCGCCAGGATGCTTGGAAAACATTTTTTCCACGAGGGCGATCACGGCGCGCGTCGTCGCGTCCGGCGGCGTGAGGACCGGCGGACGCAAGCCCGCCGCCGCCGGACCCGCGCGCGAAAAACTCCCG
>JANXSC010000530.1 GCA_025352845.1 Opitutaceae bacterium | reverse complement strand
TCTCATACCAAAAACTCCGCTCCATCCAGGACATGCTCAACGAACGCCCCCGCAAAATCCTCCACGACGCCTCCCCCGCCGAGCGTTTCCATCAGCTCCTTATATCAAACCCTAATTCGAATTGATCCTTGAATGCGCCCTTCGAAACCAGCCGCCACTTTTTGCCTCGGACTGCGTCCCCTCGGCGGCCCCGCGTGCAACCCGCGCCGGAAAACCTCCGAAATCACCGCGCCCGCCGTGCGCTTAGAGCGCGCGGCAATCTCCCTGGCCGCCAGCAACACATCGTGATCCAAGTCCAGAATGATTCTCATGCACGTGATGCTGCCGTATCAGATACGGCCATCAAGGCTCTGTTTAATTCACCACCCGCAAAACCTCACCCACACTGACCAATAATTCTTCCTCACCAAACTCGCGACCGACATCCCCGAGATGAAAACCTCGGCATCGAAAACCACGCCGTCGTCGCGTGTCTGAAAAAATCCCCGGCCGCGGCTAAGCCCCGCCAATGATCGCAAGGGCTATGAGCGGTGAACCGAGGGTTTCTACTGTGCGGCATACGCCCCGGTCGCGGTGCGCCTAACTCCAGCCGACGGAAAAGTTGGATCGACACCAAAACCAAAAACTCATCTTATTGTTCCAATCCTTAATGGCACAGAACTGTGCGCCGTTAAGGATTGAAGACCATTCATCTCCCACGTCACCTACGCCATGGCCCGGACTTCGATTCCCGCAACATTCCAGTTTGTCGGTGATAGCTTCGCTCAAGCGTGGTATTTCAATCGGTTTCGCTGCGATCCGATGGACGGAAATATCTTGGTTACTACTGCGCTCGTTTCATCAAGCGGTGGAACACCCGTGGTGAATGGTTTCGTTCTGAGCAAACGTGACATCGACGGAAACAAAGAGCGTTCGATGCAATACCTAGCGGATCTGAGCACAAGTAGTGATTCCGCAACCGACGAAAGCGAGCCGCCCGCATTGTTTGCCGCGTCGCCCGAGCGAATCTATCCGGTGAATCTCATGAATCTGTCCCGGATGGATGAGGTCGGTGAAATTGCGCTCTATCGATACTCAATGCACACTTTGCTTTCGGTGACGAGGGAAGCTGCCGCGAAAGGCACCGACAAAGCCGCCTCCAAGGTGGCAGACAAGAACATCATTCCATGCTACCCTGTCGTCATGTTCAGATGCACAACCGCGGTTCAGCTCGCACTGATTAAGGATTTATTCGCGTGAAGAAATTTGATAAATTTGTTTACACAATTCCGTTAGCCTTGGCGATGCAAAGCAGCCATCTCCCTGGTGCCGTGGAAGGCCGGCATGACGGCCAAACAACCGATCTCAGTGCGAAAGCGCCTATCTCGAAAGATAGCGCTGCGGCTGGCAACGCAGCCATCTTTGGGGATCTTCCGAACCCTCGGGATCCTCAAATTTTCGTCGTCAACTTCCCTCAAGATGTTAACTCGTGGGATGGCGCGCATCAGAAGCAATACGACAACTTGGTGCTCAAAGAGGCACTCGAAACAATCAGCCGACCCGAATTAGAGCGTCTAGACCAACTTCAAAAATCCAGACGCCGACTGAAGGCTCCGCCCTCGGGTGAAGAAATTCTCCAAAGACACCGGCGCGAAAAACTCGATCGTGAACTGCTAACAGTTTTACAGCGCCATGTCCGACTCCAGCGACTCACCTCGCATAAAGCGTAAGCAACAGCCCCCGCAGTATTATTTCAAGCACCGGAATTACCTCAAGTTCCTGCTAATTGATTTTGAGAAGAGATGTGCTTATTCGGGTCAACATCTACAGCGAGTCGGTGGCGTTGGCGGCATGGACATCGACCATCACAATCCGACGCTCAGGCATCCACAAAAGAACGCCTACAAGAACCTCCTGCTAGCATCACGACATTGCAATGGGAAGAAGAGCAATGAATGGCCCACTTCCGAACAGCGTGCGCTTGGAATTCGCTTCCTGAATCCCTGCGAGGAGCAAGATTACGGCAAGCATCTGTTCGAGGATCCTAATACCTTCGAAATCTGGGGAGCAACCCCCGCTGGTCGCTATCACATTAGGAAACTTGATTTGAATGCGGAACACTTGGTTAGAGAACGCCGCAGACGTCACGAATTGAGAACCCTAAAAAAAGAGCCCATGGTCGTTAGTGCACTACGTGAGGATGCGTTACAGGGGGTGCAAGCGTTCAGCGCGGAGGTCGAGGACATGATTCCTCCATTTCCTCAGAAAAAGCGGCCACCTACACCGATACACTGAACAGGGAAATAAGAGATTTTGCCTTTTCCGCGCACGCCAGGGGGTTTGGCAGCCCCAAAGCTTGAACTCACCTCCGCCTCGTGTCTGCTCCGCGCGTGCTGACCACTCTCCGCCGCGCGGAATATGCGGAACTCATCGGGCTGTTTCTCCTGCAGGGGGCGGCGCTGAGCATGTGGTTTGTGCCGCTGAGCACGGTGCTCGAGGCGCACGGGCTGGCGCACATCCGGCCGTGGGCGTTTGCGACGTCGGGCGTGGCGGCGTTTGTCTCGCCGCTGCTCTTCGGCGCGATGGCGGATCGGCACGCGTCGCCGGTCAAGGTGCTGCGCTGGCTCGCGCTGGCGACGGCCATCGCGATGGCGCTCGCGAGCACGGCGATCCGCGCCGGGGCGAGCCCGTGGCTCGTGCTCGCGGCGATCCTGCTGCACGCGTTCTGCTCGTCGCCGACGTGGAGTGTCGCCTCGACGATCGTCTTCGCGCGGCTCGCGAATGCGAAGCGGGAATTCGGCCCGCTCCGCGCGATGGCGACGACCGGGTGGATGGGCGGCTGCCTGCTCGTGAGCGCGCTGGGCGCGGATCAATCCACGCTCGCGGGCTACGGTGGCGCCGCGATGTGGGTGGGCGTGAGCGCGATGACCTTCTGGCTGCCGGCGCTGGCAACGCCGCGGGCCGCGGCGGGCCTCACGTGGACGCAGCGGTTTGGGCTCGACGCGCTCACGCTCCTCCGGAATCGCGACCACCGCGTGGTGTTTCTCACGACCGCGCTCTTCACGATTCCGCTCGCGGGATTTTATCCCTACACGCCGCCGCACCTGCGGGAGCTGGGCCTCGTGCACACGACGGCCTGGATGAGCCTCGGCCAGATCACGGAGATCGTCTGCATGCTCGCGCTGGGCGGGCTGCTGCTGCGGTGGCGGCTAAAGTGGATCATCGCGTGCGGCCTCGCCCTGGGCGTGGTGCGCTTCGCGCTCTCCGCCATCGGGACGCCGTGGGGGCTGCTCACGGGTGTGCTCGTGCATGGCGCGTCGTTCACGCTCGTGCTCATCACCGCGCAAATCTACCTCGACCAGCGCGTCGAGCCCGCGTGGCGCGGACGCGCGCAGGCGCTGATGACGCTCACGAACAGCGGCGTGGGCAACATGGTCGGCTACCTCGGCACGGGCGCGTGGTTCGCCGCCTGCACAGCCGGCGGCGCGACGCGGTGGCCGCAGTTCTGGAGCGGTCTCACGGTGGCTTCGGTCGCGGTGCTGGTCTTCTTTCTCGCGGCCTATCGCGGCCGGGGCGCGGGGCTGATGCACGGCGAAGGCCCGCCGGTTGGCGCGAAGTGAAAGCACCCGGCGGAAAACCGATCACATGCGCCTCGCCCGGTCTCGCTCGGTCGGAGAAGATGGGAAGATAATCCCGTGACCCTCACCTACCGCCTCGCCGCCCTCGACGACATCCCCGCGCTGGAGGAATTGATTCCTCTCTCGGCGCGGAAACTCCAAGTCGGCTTCTACTCCGAGGCGCAGATCGAGGGCGCGATCGGCACGGTCTTCGGCGTCGACAGCCAGCTCATCCGCGACGGCACCTACTTTGTCGCGCTCGACGGCGAGCGCGTGGTCGGCTGCGGCGGCTGGAGCAAACGCAAGACCCTCCACGGCGGCGACCGCGCAAAGACGGGCGTCGATCCGCTGCGTGATCCCGCGACGGAGCCTGCGATGATCCGCGCGTTTTTCATCCATCCCGCCTACGCGCGCCGCGGCATCGGCCGGAGAATCATGGAGCTGTCCGAGGCCGCCGCGCTCGCCGCCGGCTTTCGCCAGATCGACACCGTCGCCACCCTCGCCGGCGCGCCACTCTACGCGGCGTTCGCCTATGAGACCGTGGAGCGTTTCGAAATCCCGCTACCCAACGGCGCGACGATGCCCGTCGTGCGCATGAGAAAGCGGCCCGCGACCGCGAGCTGAGCCGGCCGAAAAAACCGCCGTCAGCCGGATCGCAAACACGCCCCACCCACACCCACGCGGCGAAAAAAATTCCCGGCTCGACGATGTTTGTTTCGCGGCGCGCCGCTCCGGCGCCGGTTTCCCGGCGTGGCGCCGCCGGCCCGATCCGAGTTGGCCGTCAAAAACTCCGCGAAAGTTTCAAACTCCCGGCCCCGCCGGAAAATTCGGGCCGGACATGCCAGCCGTGATACGGCGTGGTGAAGAAGTAGGTCGAGACGATGCCAATGACCGTCCCCGCGGCCACATCCTTGAGATAATGCTCGTGCGCCCACACGCGGCTGTGAGCGGAAAACGCCGCCAACACATACGCCGGGACGCCATACTCCCACCCGTAGCGCTGGCCGAGAAATTGGGCACTGGCCATCGCGAACGCGGCATGTCCCGAAGGAAAGGAGTATGGGTCGCCATTCGGCCGCCGGGAGCGGACCGAATATTTGAACCCGAGCGTAATGACCCCCGTGACGGCCATGGACTTGGTGACCTGCCACGCACCCTCGCCATCCTTCATGTAGGCCGTCGCACCGAACGCCACAGCCGGCATCACAAACGACAACAGGCCGCCGACACGGGTATAGGTGTCGGTTCGCGACGCCATGTAGTCAGCCGCCGGCAAAGCGGCGGGCAGGACGAAGCAGAGCAGCGAGACAAGCCGGAACGAGAGGGAGGATTTCATGAGAAAGGGGAGGTTCGCGGGTGTTCGAAGCTTACAGCCGCGCGCCCACCGCGCCAAAACCGATATCGCTGAGATAAGTGTAGGTCAGGCTCACGGTGCCCACGGTCTGATGCCGGTTGGGGAAGGTCTTGTAGTGCGCATCGCGGTGGGAGGCGACGTAGTGAATGCCCAGCGCATTGCGCCCGTAAACGCGCACGACGATTCCCGCGTTGCCGCGGAAAATCGTTTCCGAGCCGCGTTTGTCGTCGGAGCCGGTGCCGCTGATGTAGTATTCCCGGGCCGTCAGGTCGATCATGGTGCGCTCGCCAAAAATCACCCGGAGCGCGACCAGCCCCTGGGGCGTGATGCCGTAATGATAATCGCGTTCCCCCTTGAAGAGATTGGTGCCGGCGCCGCCGAAGCCGACCCCGCCCAACACCGAGCCCTGCAGCGCAACCTTCTTCGCGATCCAATATTGGGCGGTGGTGCCAAGCGAAACCGCCGTGCTCGAGACGCGAAAGATCTGCGGCGAGATGTAGTCGTAGCTGCCATAGACGCCGAAGATGCCCGCATAGTTGTCGCCGGCTTCATACTCTTTTCCCCAAAGCAGCCCGCGGCAGAGAATATTTTCCAGCCAGTTGTGGGTGTGGGCGCTCGTCAGCGCGGCAAACTCGAAATGAAAATAATCGAACGGCCGCTCATAGGTGTAACCCGGCTGACCGGGGAGGCCATACGCCATCGAGAAATCCAGAATCACTTCCTGCCGCTTCACGGTGCTCGTCGCACTGTTGTCGCTCACCTTTGCGTCCGCACTCGCTCCGAGGCGGAGTTGCCAGAACCGGGCCGGATGATGGCTGGGGAAGACCGTCTTGAACCGGTCGCCGTAAACGAACCGATTGAAGCCCAACGGAGGCAACAGCGCCGCCGCGCCCAACTCGCGCCAGAAGCCGGGGCGCTGGTTGCCGTTTTCCAGCAGCAGGCTCGCCATGCGAAAGAGCGACTCGCCCAGCAGGCTGCCGGCCTGGCTGGTCGTGATCATGTCGTTGATGCTGGCCGGGCCCCGTTCGCCGGCCATCTCCCACGCAAAACTGCCGACGTTGCTATACACCAGCGCCTGCCAGAAACTGAGACCGGAGGATCGCGCCAGCCCGTGCATCGTGGCCCCGAGATAGGGGTGCGAAAACTGGTTCACGTTAAACGGGTCCTCGTCGAATTTCCACGACTTGGGCGGAAGGTGATCGGCGGTCGTGTTGAGTGTGGAACCGTAGACTTCGCGGCCATTGACGCGCCGGTCGTAAAGGTTGAGTGCCACGAGGAAGATCGGGATCTCGACGGCGGGGATGATGACGCTCTGGTTTGCCCCCGTTTCCCAGTCCAACACCGACGTTCGCGCCCCACGCAGCAGCGTCGGATCCGTTTCTGCGGCGGCGGCCGCCGGAGCGAAGGCGAAGCACGCGGCGGTGATGAAGGCCGCCATACTCATCATCCAGCGGCGATTCGGTTTTTGCATTCCTTCAGCGTAGGGAAACCGTGGGTTGAACCATATGGGGTCTTACCCGCTGCAACCGTCGAACCCGTTTGGTTGTTTTCCGGCCCATGATGCTTGTGTCGCGACCCCGCCCGCCTATCCCTCACGTTCTCAACTCGCACCATGACCCCTCAAGCCATCGTCAGGATCATCGGAGTCGCGCTGCTGATTTTTTGCGGCATCATCATGGCCTTCTCCGGCACCTATGTGGTGAAGCCCGGCTACCGCGGCGTGCAGGTGACGATGGGCGAAGTGTCGCGCACGTTTAAGCCGGAGGGCTTCGGGCTGAAGGCGCCGTTCATCACCTCCATCAACCAAATCTCCATCCGCCAGCAGACCGCGGAGGACAAGGCGGAGTGCTACTCGGCGGACCTCCAGCAGATCACCGTCGACCTCAAGGTGCTGTTCCGCATCCCCGAAACCTCGGTCGTGAAACTCTTCCAGGATTACTACGGCAGTCCGTTCGAGAGCCTTATCGCGCCCCGCGTGCAGGAGGCGTTGAAGGAAGTCGCCGCGCTGCAAAGCGCCGAACAGATCGTGAAAAACCGCGAGCAGATCAAAACGCGCTCGCTCGAAATCGCGCGCCGCAAACTCGGCACGCTCCTCGTGATCGAGGACATCGTGATCCAAAACATCGCGCTCACCAAGGAACTCGAACACGCCATCGAGGCGAAGATGGTGCAGGAGCAGGAGGCCTCGAAATCAAAATACCTCCAGCAGCGCGTCCAAATCGAGGCCGACACCGCTGTCATCCGCGCGAAGGGCGAGGCCGAATCGATCATGATCCGCGGCGATGCGCTGAAGAAGAACCCTGCCTTCGTTGATCTCCAGATCGTCGACAAATGGGACGGCATCGCGCCCATCGTGATCGGCGGCGGCGACAAGGTAGTGCTCACGCTGCAGGACATCGAACGTCTCAAAACCCAGAAGTCCAATGCCCCCTCCCCCACCCAGCCGGCCGCTGCGAACCGTCCGGCCACTCGCTGAATCCATGAACCCCTCCCTCGTGCCCAAGCTCATCGGCGTGGCGCTGCTCGCGTTCGTGCTGCTCATCATTTCCTCCGCGACGAGCTACGTGATCGAGCCGGGCACGCGCGGCCTCAAGGTCACCCTCGGCAAGACCGAGGATCACTTCCTCGCGCCGGGCTTCGGCTTCAAGGCACCGTTCGTCACCAGCATCGTCGCGGTCAACATCCAGCAGAAAACCCAGACGGTGCATGCGGACTGTTTTTCATCCGACCTCCAGCAGGTAAAGATCGATCTGCGCGTGCTCTACCGCGTGCCGGAGGCGGCCGTCGTCCAAATCTACCGCGAGTTCGCCGGCGATCCGTTCGAGAGCCTCATCGCCCCGCGCGTGCAGGAGGCGATCAAGGAAGTGACCGCGCTCCTGACCGCCGAGCAAATCGTGAAGAGCCGCGAGGAGATCAAAAAGAAGGCCCTCACCTCCGCGACGCAGAAAATCGGCACGCTGCTCATCGTCGAGGACATCGTCGTGCGCGACATCAACCTCTCCCACGAACTCGAAAAAGCGATCGAGGCCAAGATGGTCGCCGAGCAACAGGCGAATCAGGCGCGCTTCACGCAGGTGCAGACGCAGGTCGAGGCCGAGACCGCCGTAATCAGCGCGAAGGGCGAGGCCGAGGCCATCCGCGTGCGCGGCGAGGCGCTGCGGCAGAGCCCGGCGTATCTCCGCTGGAAAATTGTCGAGCGCTGGAACGGCCGTTCGCCAATGGTGGTGCCGTCCGGCCCCGACAACAACGGCGCCGCGCTGCTCCTGCCGCTTGGTCCCGTCGAGAAACTGCCGACCCCATGACCCCGCGCACGCGCGCCTTTTTGCAATTCGGCACGCTGGTCGTCGTGGCGGTCCTGTTGTTTGTTATTTTCCCGCGCGCCGCGGCGTTCGCGGAAATGGCGGCGCGGGAACTCCGTTATTTCTGGTGGCTAATCTTGCTGCTCGCGCTGGCGGTCTGGCTGATCTGGGGCATTGGCCGCCGGCCGAAGAAATAGGCGTCGCGCCGACTGTGGCGGACTCGGGCGCAGCTCACTTTCTTGCAGGCCGTCTTAAGAGAAAACGCGCCGCAACGTAGCACGGGCAGCCTGCCCGTGCTGGGTCGATCAGCGCGGTCGGGCTGACCGCGCGCGCTACACCCGGCACCGGCCTCCACTGCTTGAAAGTGAGATGCGCCCGGC
>JANXSC010000528.1 GCA_025352845.1 Opitutaceae bacterium | reverse complement strand
TCCCACGGTTGGTGCCGAGATGAAAAAGACACGACCGGTGGTCGTCGTAAGTCAGGACGCGATGAACGATCACCTCGATACTATCGTCGTCTGCCCGCTCACGACGAAGCTACATCCGACGTGGCGCTCCCGGATTCAGGTTCGCTGCGCGGGCAAGCCGGCAGAAGTGGCCGTCGATCAGATTCGCTCGGCGACGCCGCAGCCGATGCGGTGCGCCATGTGGTTGTCGAGATGTATGGCGTGGCTTGAGGTTGGTTGCGCGGTGCCGGATCCTACCGTTTGGATCCATACCACGTTACTACTCGCCCGAATCGGCCTTGTTCGCCGCGGGATTGTTGGCGGGCTTCAGCTTGCGCCGTCTGAGATACGCCAGCCCGAGCGCGGCGCTGCCCACGATCGCCGCATAGGTGGCGGGTTCCGGCACGACGCCGACATTGTCGAAACTCATCTTGAAGGCGTCGATCGCGCCGGGCTGGGCGCCGGAAATTATCATGGAGTCGATCACGCTCGAATTGAAACCGCTCTGAAACGTGAGCGAGAGAGTCGCGGTCGCATAGTTTCCACCGTTGAACAGGCTCGTCGCAAACGACGCCGAGGCGGATTTCCCATTGGTGTCGAACAGGAACACCGCAAAGGAGGTGGCGACATTTCCCGACAAAGTCTGGGCCGTGACGGAAAGCTGCGTATTCGGTCCGATGCTCACGGGCGACGAGTTGAAGAACTCGATCTTCGAGTCCGCCGAATTGGTGGGGATGATCGGCGCCGATCCCGTGAAGTCATAGACGCCGCTACCCTGCACAAACTGGCTGTTGGGGCTGTTGGTTCCACCGGTATTGCCCGTGGCTTCCCAGCTGCCGTGGAAAAAGGTATTTGCGCCAACGACGCTGGAAAAATTCTGCAGAGTCACTTGCGCTTGGGCGGTGAAGCCCGTGAGGAAAACCAATGCCGCGATGACCTTGCGGGTGTTGTTCATGGAAATTTTCATAACGAGTAGGGAAGATTGCGGTTGAACCGGGCTGAGCCGGCGGCACTGCCGCGCTTGAAGATGAGGATGGGCGTGCCGGCGGTGATCGTGATGGCGTTGCGATTCGTGGCGGGCCCCGTCGTCCGCTGCCAGTTGCTGCCATTGTGGAAATAACTCAGCGAGTCCGCTCCGATGCCGACCGACAGGGTGTCGGCGCTGCTGGCTGCGGGTGCGGACACCCAGCCGGTGAGCGCCGTTTGCAGGCTCAGCGCCCCCAGCGTGATGTCCGTGGGAAAGCCCGCGTGCGTGTAGGTCGCGCCAGCATTCGGCACCACGAGACTGAACCGCACGTCGGGCACGCGACCGGTGAACCGCAGGATCATGGCGGACGATTTGCGGGTGATGGTCAAAGCGCTGTCGGGCGGGATGGGGGTGTTGCCGCGGTCGGTGGTCGGCCCGGTGGTGCGGACCCAGCGGGCCAGCGAGGAATTGTAGTAATACGCCAGTTGGGAACTGCTGCTCAGGATCACGATGTCCGCCTCTGCCGCGCTGGCGCCGCCCAACAACGTGGCCGCGCCGAACAGCGTGTTGAGCGTATCGACCGGAATCAGCCGGAACGAGTCGCCCGAGGCTCCTGAGACCAGACCAAGCGTGGTCAAGTCGACTCCCGTGGTCGTCAAGGTGTCGGCGGTGTTGGCCGTGACCGCCATTGTCGTCCCGCTCGCAGCGCCGCTCGTAATCCGGAATGCGTAGGGAAACGCCGGCGTCGCCAGGGCGCCGACGGTCCAGCCCGCGCCGGTTGCGGTCACAGTCGTGGCGGTGATTGAAGAAATTCGGGCCACGCCGGCGCCGGTGGCGAGTGGAGTGTCCAGCAGCGGGATGGCGAAAGAGGTGCTGACGGGCACGGCCACGCTGCCGCCATTGATCGTGAAGCTGAGTGCCCCGACCGGCACGGTGTGGGCAGTCTGGGCCGCCTGCAGCAATGGCGCTGTCAATCCCACAATCCACCAAGCAAGATATTTGATCGCATGCATGTTTTGCCGATGTCCCTGTCGTTAGCCCGAACATTTCACACTCAGAGGTGTGAACTCTTCGCCCTGTCGGGCCGACTTAGTCGGGGCAAACCGACGACCCCGACAAGTCGGGGCTCCGCCCAGAGGGCGGACGGATATTTCTCTGAAATTATTTTTCATGGCTGTGAAATATCCGGGTTAGGGTTGAGTGACGTTGAGACGGAGGAACGCGTTGGGCCCCGCGCCCACAGGATAACGTCCGCGCCACGTTTCAACGCCACCAGCGGTTGAAACAAGCTCATGGATCACCCCGGCGGTGCCCCACGTGGTGAGATCGGTGGAGACTTCCACGGCGTAGATGACATCGCTGGTAGTGGACGGTCGCGTGTAAGTGAAGACCCACTCCGGGCCGACGACGGTGACATCGGGCAGGCCCGCGGTGATGTTCTGCTTCGGCTCAAGGCCGAGCGCGTATTTGACGAGGTTGGGCAGGCCATCGAGGCCGAAGACGGCATTCGGGCCGCTCACGTTGGGATTTAGCCGCTCGGCCGCGGTGAACTTGCCCTGCTGCCAAGAAGCGAAACTCCACGTAACGGACAGAACCGCCGAATTGGATGTGGAGTTGGAGCTAACACTATTGGATACAGCGAGTGCGTAGCTGCCCGTGTCCGACAGTTGGACATTGGGTAGCGTCAAGCTTGCTGCAGTTGCTCCGTTTAGCGCCACGCCGTTCCGTTTCCATTGATACGGCGCATTCAAGGATCAATTCGAATTAGGGTTTGATATAAGGAGCTGATGGAAACGCTCGGCGGGGGAGGCGTCGTGGAGGATTTTGCGGGGGCGTTCGTTGAGCATGTCCTGGATGGAGCGGAGTTTTTGGTATGAGA
>JANXSC010000526.1 GCA_025352845.1 Opitutaceae bacterium | reverse complement strand
TCTCATACCAAAAACTCCGCTCCATCCAGGACATGCTCAACGAACGCCCCCGCAAAATCCTCCACGACGCCTCCCCCGCCGAGCGTTTCCATCAGCTCCTTATATCAAACCCTAATTCGAATTGATCCTTGAATGCGCCGTGTTAACGATGCGGTTTACGTCGGAGGAATCGTAGTCGTCGCGGAAGCGGTCGTTGGCATACTGGGGAGCGGGAATGGTCGCGCCCTGAAGATTCATCCGGGGCCGGGAATCGGCCGGGATCGCCGGACCGGTGGCGCGACCGGCGGCGTCCTTCGGGACATACATCAGCACGTCGTAATCCTTCGGCGCGGGATCGCGCAATTGCAGGCTCACGCCGTCCCAGCCGGCGGGATGGTCGCCGGGATTCTTGATGCGGTTCTGCTTGAAAAAGGTGAAATCGCGCCGGAAGGCCCCGATGAGGACGAGCCGGTTCTTGAACAGGTCGAGATTGCCGGCGAACTGGAGATACTTCGATTTGCGCGTCGAGTCATAGACGTTGTCCTCGCGGCGAGCATCCCACATCCACACCGGCGTGACCTGGCGCGAGACGCCGTTGACGGGGTCGATGACGGTGACGGGGCGCGGCGCACTGTTCCAGGCGGCCTCCTGCGGCCGGTGGACGTCGTCGGTGTAGGCGCGGGTCCAGAGCATAAACTCATTCAACTCGCCGTTGGCGATCCACGAGCGGGCATCGGGCGAAATCCAAGTGAGCGGGAGCATGAGTTCGCTGGAGCGGTTGCGGACCTTGTCGTTGCTGAGGCCGCCCATGAATCCGCCCTGGAGTTTTCCGAGGCGAGTGTCCTTCACATACACGGACTGGAGGCGCAGGCTGTCGCGGAAGCTGTCGCGCTGCTGCTTGTAGTGGCCGCGTTCCTGGTAGGTGTGGAGGAACTTGGGGTTCGGCTGGCCGTTGGGCAGCGTGCGCATGAGATCGATGTAGAACTCCTGCATGCCGCGGCGCTGCGCGGTGTCGCCCTTGCCGAGGCCTTCGTTGGTGTCGCCGGCCAGCTCGAGGAACAGCCCCTTGAACGGCGTGTAAGTGAAGTAGAGTGCGGCATCGCGGGACTTCTGGGTGTTCACGGGAAACTTGTGCTTGGGATCATCCCACATCGGCGTGTCCTCCCGTGTGGGAATCCGGAAGAACGACGAGCCGCGGAGCGCGTTCGCGTAGCGGTCCTGGTCGGCGAGCCCGACGTTGGCGTCGATCATCGCCTGCGAGCGCACCGACCAGCCCACCGTGCGGACGGGCTGGCCGAGGAAATAGTTGGGCGCGGTCGCGTTCTGCTGGAGACCGGTGGTCCGGAACCGATTTTGGAAATTGAAGACCGTCCCGTTGTAGTCCGGATGAATCACGAAACGTTGCGGCGTCCGGGCGATCCCCATCTGCGCAATCGCCGCGGCCGTCGGCGCGCCGGCACCGGTCAGCGGGGCGTCGAAGTCGTAGTTGCGCCCGTCCCACGCCGAAACAAAATCGCGGAATTGGTAGGTGTTTGTCGCCTTCTTCACGTTCAGATATTCGAACTCGCCGCGGGCGGTGAATTTCGGATGCACCTTGTAGATGCCCGCGAGGTGGATCCCCGCCTTGTCCTCCCACAGCCGGTCGCGCCAGCTGTCCATCGTGGACCAGAGCAGGTTGGTGCGGACCGCGAGCTTGTCGCCGAAGCGATGGTTGATGTCGGCGGTCGCTCGGGATTTGTTCCAACTGCCGACCTGCAACCGCAGGTTCTCAAAATTCCGCGCGGTGGTCGCCTGCTTGGTGCCGGTGTTCTGCGTGCCGCCGGCGCCGCCCGCGCCGAAGAGGATGGCGTTGGCCCCGCGCGCGAAATCGACGCGATCGATGTTGAAGCTGTCCGACGTGGAGTTGTAGGGGAAAAAATTACGGGTCGGCGCGTTGACCGAGACGCCGCGCACGCGGATCGCCGCGGCCTCGGCGTTGCCGCCGAAGCCGTAGGCCGTCTGATCGCCCAAGGTGTAGTTAGTGTTCACTGACCAATTCGCGGCCTCGGCGATGTTGGTGATGTTGAAGGCTTCGAGGAACTCCGCGGTGATCACCGAAAAGGCGACGGGCGTATCCTTGAGCGCCGTGGAGATGCGCCCGCCGGCGAGCGAACTCGACGCGGCAAACCCTGTGTCCCGGTCGTCCCGCACTTCAAATGGGGTGAGCATCACACGCTCCTCCTCGCGCGCTCGCTTCTCCGGCTCGGTCGGGACGCTCTGTGCAACTCCGGGCGAAACGCAAAACGGTGCGAGCACCGTCGCGGCGAGGAACGGGTAGTGGGCTGACTTCACGATGGTAGGGCTGTGGGGGGTTCTCAGGGCGAACGCGAATTCGCCCGAATCTGGAACGGGGATGCCGCGCGTGGCCATTCACGCATGACGCCAAGGCGCTTGCAGCGTCTATACCCGCGCGGCGTCTGGCGAGACGAAAAACGACCGCCGTATTTCGGCGGGAAATTTTGCCGAACCACCCCAAAAAATAAAACGGCGGCGGGCCCAACTGCGCCCACCGCCGCTGGAAATCTCACGCGAGTCTCCGCTTCCCGGTCGTCGCGCCTGCCGCGGCCCGCCGGCTCGGCGGCTTCGCTCGGGGCGTCGCCACCGTGAACTGCGGATTCAGCTGCTGCCGAAGCCGGTGGATCGATCGATGCCGCCGGCCGCGTTGAAGTCGAGGCCCTTTAGTGCCGGAATCTGCAGTTCGACTGGTCTGCGCGAAAAAATTATTCTATGTGCCCGCGATTGGGAAAGAGAATGCCATAACGCCCCCGCTCGCTTCCCTCCTCGGCGGGATCGCCGGGCTTGAAAATTTTCCCGGTCGGCGAAATCATCGCGGCGGTCGCTTTCCCGTTCGCGCCCACCCCCGAAGCCATGACCTCCCGCGAATTCTCGATCAACGCCGCCGACTACGGCCTGCCCACCCGCGACGAACTCGTTGCCCTCCGCATCTGGGACACGCACTTCCACGGTTTTTGGGGCGCGGCGGATCCCGTCGCGCAATATCGCTTCAACCAATTCTACGTCGAGCGCATGGGCATCGAGCGTTCCATCTCGCTTGAGATCGGCGGCACGCTCGCGAATCCGCTCACGCCCGCGCCCTTCGATGACGCGCTCCGCAGCCTCCTCGACACCGAGCGCGCGCACCTCTCCGGCATCACGCCGATCGATCCGGGATTTCCGGACGAGAGCTGCGCAAAGATGGAAAAATGGATCCGCCAGGGGCCATGCATCGGGATCAAATATGTCGGCGGCAACAAACTCGGCGTCGTGTGCAGCCATCCCAACAACGACCCGATCATCCGGCTCGCCGCCGAACTCGACGCCACGATTTACATCCACACGTGGCTCAAGGTCGGTGGCACGCCGCGGTTGCCGGGCCGCGATAATCTCCCCGGCGAATCCACGCCGATGGACGTCGCCGTCCTCGCGCAGCGTTTCCCGAATGTCCGCCTGATTTGCGGCCACTCAGGCGGTGACTGGGAACTCGGCGTGCGCGTCGTCCGCCCGCACAAAAACATCCTGCTCGAATTCGCCGGTGCCGATCCGCATTCGGGTTCGGTCGACTTCGCCGTCAAGGAACTCGGCGCGGATCGCGTCGTGTGGGGCGGTCACGGCCCGAGCCGCAGCTACGCCACCGAGCTCGGAAAAGTGCTCGACGCCGATCTCTCTCGCGCCAACCGCATGAAGATTTTCGGCGGCAATTTCCGCCAACTCGCCGCGCCCATTTTCCGGAAGAAAGGGCTTAAGCTCGAACTGTAATTTTCTGCTCCTGTTCACTGGCCGCCAAAAAAAATCTCCCGCCATGCCACCGCTGAATCGCCGCGAATTCCTCCACCGCTCCGCACTCACCGGTGCGGCGCTGGCGCTCACGCGCTCGTCACCCTCAGCCATCGCCGCGACGGCGAGTGCCGACTCGCCGGGCATCATCGACACCAACGTCAATCTGTTCCGCTGGCCGTTTCGGAAATTGAAATACTCCGACACCCCCGCGCTCGTCGCGAAGCTGCGCCGCCACCGCGTCATCGAAGCCTGGTCCGGCAGCTACGAGGCGCTCCTCGACAAGGACATCGCCGGCGTCAACGAGCGCCTCGCCGCCGAATGCCGCACGCACGGCGGCGGCCTGCTCCGCCCGATCGGCAGCGTGAATCTCGCGTGGCCCGACTGGGAGGAGGATCTGCGGCGCTGCCATGAGATTTTCAAGATGCCCGGCGTGCGGATCTTTCCCGGCTACCAGCCGTTCGATCTCGGCCACGCGGATTTTCCCCGGCTGCTCGAACTCGTCGCCCAGCGCGGCCTGCTGCTGCAGATCGCCTTCGCGATGGAGGATTCACGCGTGCAGCATCCGCTCGTCAAGCCGGGCCCGGTGGTGGCCGCGCCCCTCGTGGTCGCCATGAAACGCGTGCCCACCGCCAAAGTGCAGGTGCTCCACTTCGCCGGCAACGCCCAGGGCTCCGACCTCGTGGCGCTCATGCGCGAGACGAGCGTCACGATCGACATCTCGCGCTGGGAGGGCAACGGTGCCATCGGCCGCATGATCGGCGCGCGACCGGAGACGAACACGCCGCGCGTGCCCGTCGAGCGCACGCTCTTCGGCTCGCATGCGCCCTATTTCCCGATCGAGACTGCGATTCTGAAACTGATCGAGTCGCCCCTCGACGCCGCGCAGCTCCACGCGATCATGCAGGGCAACGCGCGGCGGTTGTTGCCACCCGCGTGACGCGCGCCGCGACCGCTCACGGCTCCGGCCAGTTGAGTTGTTCGTGCAGGAAACGAAACGTGCCCACGCCGTGGATCGTGTGCGGGCCGGCGAAAAATTCGAGGCGCGTGCGCTCGGGAATTTTCAGGCGGCTGTAGAGCCGGTTCACCTTCGCATATTCAAACGCGACCCACTCGTCGGTCCCCACGCCGTCGTCGTGACCACGCTCAACCATGAAGGGCCGCGGCGCGATCATCGCCGCCATTTCCGCGTAGCCAAACGTGCTGCCGAGGTCGAACTCGGGCATCTCCCACTCCTTGG
This sequence comes from Opitutaceae bacterium, assembly GCA_025352845.1. GTDB lineage: Bacteria > Verrucomicrobiota > Verrucomicrobiia > Opitutales > Opitutaceae > ER46. The sequence goes on along the minus strand of JANXSC010000526.1, from coordinate 5,340 downwards.
TGAAGGGATAGCCGCCCGGCCAGCTGGTCGTCGCGTTTTTCCAAATCCACTCGTTGAAATCCGCCGAGCAGATCGACAGCGCGTAGCCGTCGAGCAGTGCCGGCACCCGCATCGCCGTTTTTCCACCATAGGAAAGGCCGTAGAAACCGATGCGCGCCGGATCGACGTTGGGCTGCGTCGCGAGCCAGCGCAAAATCGCCTCGTGCTGCGCGAGGATGATCGAGAAGAGCGATTTCCCGAGCGGATTGGCTTTGCGTTGCAGCAGGCGGAACGCGTCCTCGCCCCGATACGGATTGTGCGGCGCAAACACGATGAACCCGCGCTCGACGAGCCGCGCCGCGAAGGCCTTGTAAGAGCCGTAGGTGCGCGTCGCCTTGTCCTCCTCGATCACATCGCCGGGCAGTCCCTCCAAACCGTGCTGCGCGACGACGACGGGACGGCGCTCACCGGGCTTCAGATTCTTTGGTAGCAGCAGATAGCCCCACGCAAAAACGTCCGGCAGCACTTCGAGCACGACCTCGTGGCCGATCCACGTCGGCCGATCGAGAATCGGACGCGAGCGGGGATTCGGCGCGACCGTGCCCGAGGGGAAACGCCCGATGGTCTCGTTCCAGAATTTTTCGCGATAGGGCTTCATCGCCTCGCGCCACTCGTCCGGCGTCGTGACCGGCACCTTCTTCCATAAAAAATTCTCCCGCACCGCATGCGAGCCCGGCAGCAGGTTCTGTGTGAACTGCTGCAGCTCCGAAATCTGCCGGTGCTGTCGCAATGCCGGATCGAAATTCCTCCGTGCGTCCGGCGGTGCCGCGCCCGGACTCGCGAGGGCGATCTCGGTGCGCGTCAACCGACGCAGAAAGTCTCCGAGCGTCGCGTCGGAAAAAATGGCCGCCGCGCTTTCGGTCAGCGACATCGATTCGGCAAACGGCCCCGCGAGCCGCTGCGCGCGCTCGAATTCAGCGCGCACCGTCGCGAGCGGCGGCGTGGCGATGCGCCCCGGCGCGGCGCCGGCAGATCCCGGGCGCGGTGCGGGCGGACCCGACACCTCGGGCGCCCGCGCCGCCTCGATCACGAGTCCGCGCGGCACGATGAGCTGCGCGATCTCGGCGTCGCCAAATTCCCGGAGCAGCCCGAAGAGGTTGCGATAGATCGGCTCGCGCCAGACTTCCGCGCGCGGGGAAAAATATCCGCTCACCGCCGCCACCGCGATCCGTGGATCAAGTGCGGCGGCGTAGAAGGCGAGCAACCCGCCCTCGCCCCAGCCAGCGACACCGATGGGCACGCGCGGCGTCGCCGCATCACGCGCGAACCAATCAACCGCCGCCAAAATTTTATGCACTTCATACCCGATCGGATGGCGGCCGAGCACGAAGGCCTGCCGGTAAATCCACTCGCGGTGCGGCTGATTCGTGCGCCGGTTGAACGCCACGCTACCCGAGTGCGTGTCCGCCCGATCGAGCAGCGTGGGCACGACGACTTCGCAGCCTTGCTCCACGAGCCGGCGCGCAAACTGACTCGCCACGGCCAATCCCGGCGCGAGTCCGCAAATCACTTCTGGCGTCTGGTCCGCATCGGGCACTGCGACGACGCGCGCGATTATTTTTCCTTTCGGTCGCAGCAGCAGCCCTTCGCCCCACACGCCATCAAGCACGGGCCAGCGGACCGCGTGCGCCGTGAAGCGATCCGTCTCCGCGACCAACGCCGGCGCGTTCTCGCTCGCGACAAACTGCATCACGGGCGCCGCCACCCGCGCATCCGCCACGCCGATCATCCGCGCGAAGCGCGCGCGGTTGGCCGCGATCGATTTCTCGTGCGCCTCCGCATTGGAAGAATCAATCGCCCAAAACGCCGCGCGCCCCGCGGTCGCCGCGCGCGTCTCCGCGTCGAGAAACCGCCCGATTCCCACAACCATCTGCGCGGAAATATCGCCGCTCATCGTCAGCGGCTGCGCGCCGGGCAGGGTCTCCTGAGCTACCGCGCACGCAGCCCAGAAAAATAGCGGTAAGAAATTTGGCCGCCGCCAAGAGCAGCGGACCGGTAAAGCGGAGTTCATGGGGAATAGCACGGGGTCGTGACTGACGCGGCCAGTTTTGACGAAAGGGCACTCAGTCACGCAACGGCCAAAACCAGCGCACCCCCTCGCCACGTGGCATGTGGAATTTCATCGGCCGGATGTGTGAGGGCGGACCTTGAGATGCCGGTGCTCGCGCACAAGGTGTCGTCGCCCCGCTTCCACCCACGGCTAATCCCGCGCCGCGCGCTTTCTGTTTCCCCAACGCTTTCCCGTCCCGCCATGACTGCCCCCCATCCGTTTCGCCGCTCCGTCGTTTTCGCGTGCCTGTTACCCATGCTGATTTTCTCGCTGGCAACTTCGCTCGTCGCGCAATCCGCCACCGGCACGATCGAGGGCCGCGTGTTCAATCCCGCGAGCGGCGCCTACGTCGAGCGCGTGCGGCTCACCGTCGGTCGGCACGGCGCTCAAGGTGTTTTCCGATGCCGATGGCAACTACCGCCTCGCCGGCGTGCCCGCGGGCTCTGTGCAGATCTAGACTTTCAGCACCGGTCTGCCGGTGAGCGTGACGACGGTCACCGTCACGGCCGGCGGCGTCGTGTCGCATCCGATCAATTTGACCGCGGCCGCGACGCCGTCGGAAAGAATTCAGCGCGGCCGGCGTCGTGAAGCTTGACGCCTTTGTCGTCGCCTCGCCGTCGATGGACAGCGCGGCCCTCGCGATCAACGAGCAGCGGTTCGCCGCGGAGATCAAGAACGTCGTCTCCGCGCAGGAGTTCGGAGCCCGGGCACCCGCGCCGTCGCACAATTCCGCCAGCGCATCGACTTCGCCGCGCTCTGGAAGTTTGGAATCAAGGGGAAGTTTTGAGCACGCCGATCGCGGAGGAGATCGATCGCCCCGCCATTCACGTCTTCCCGCGCAACGATCCCTGCGGCGCGTGTTACAACCGCCGCCGGCCCCGCCGGCCATGCCGCCGGTGATGCCAGCGCGATGCGCCAGTCCGACCGGCTGCTGGGTCGCGCCGGACGTTCCGGCGATGGTGCCGATTATTGGTTTGCGCTCGGTGGTGCTTCCCACAACGCCTTAGGCACGTCCATCCCCTGGGGCGCAGCTGGGCTACTCGCACCGGCTTAGAACTAAAAACAAATAATGCGGCACGAGGCCGTTTGTCCCATGAATACATTCTTCGCCCGGTCCCACCTTGCACGAATCGCGCGGGCAAAAAGGATGCGCTCAGCCCTCGGGTTCCTGCTCGCATCGTCACTCTCGCTGGCCGCGGAACTTAATCTCCCGCCGCCCTTGGCGGTGCAGGTCGATTACGTGAAGGACGTCAAACCGTTGCTCAAGAAGCACTGCTACGAATGCCACGGCGATGGCAAGCAGCAGTCGGGCCTGCGGCTCGACCTCCGGCAGAACGCGCTGCGCGGCGGGGACTACGGCCCGGTCATCGTTCCCGGCAAGAGTGCGGAGAGCAAAATGGTTCGCAAGCTGGTGGATGGTGACGGCGGCGATCAGATGCCGCCTGAGGGGGAGCCGTTGACAGTGGCGGAGATCGGCCTGTTGCGCGCGTGGATTGATCAGGGGGCTGATTTTCGGAACGATGTCGCGGCTGAACTGCCGCCGAAGCCAATCGATCCGAAGCTGGCCGAGGTAATCGCGGCGGTGCGTTCGAAGTCGCGCTCCAACGTCGAAATGCTGTTGAAGGCGAATCCGGAACTGCTGGAGGCGACGGACAACGCCAAATCAACCTTGGTGCATCACGCCGCCGGCTTTGGCACAGTTGAGACGCTACAGTGGCTGATTGATTCCGGCGCGGACGTAAATGCGAAGAACAGCCGCGACTCGACGCCGCTGCACTGGGCCATAACGGAAGAGGCCAAGGCGCGCCTGCTGCTGGCGCGCGGAGCCATGGTCAATGCGAAGCTGGCCGGCGGCCAGACGCCACTCTACTTGGCGGCTATCCTGGGGAACGGTCAGGCCACTCTCCGCCTCCTGCTCGAAAAGGGTGCGAATCCGAATCTGCGCACGGGCGGCGGAAGAACGCCGCTGATGGCGGCGGCCGACCGCGGCGATGCCGTGGCGTTGCGGCTCCTGCTCGACGCGAAAGCGGCAGTTGATACGAAGGATAGCGCGGGCGCGACCGCGCTGATGATGGCAGCTACGCAGGGAAACCCGGCCGCCGTCAGACTGCTGCTGCTGCGCGGCGCCGATGCCCGGGTCCAAACCAAGCGAAATGAAACGGCTCTGGGCTTCGCCGGCACCGCCGGCAACGAAGAGATCGTCCGCCTGTTGCTCGAACACGGTGCCGACGTGAATGTGCGCAATATCCGCGGCTTCTCGCCGCTGATGCTGGCGGCCAGTTCCGATACGATGCCGGCCGGCGTGGTGAATCTGCTGCTGGCGAAGGGAGCCGACCCCAGCTTCACGGGGGATTACGATGAGACGGCCCGCGACCTCGCGGCCAAACACGGCCACACCGCAGTCGCTCGACTGCTCGGCGCCGCGCCCCCGGAAAGATCCGCGCCCGCCGCCGTGCAAACCATCCGGGGAGAGCGCCAGCCTACGATTCCTGACGCGGTAGAGCGCGCGCTGGCGATGACGGAAAAGCAGAGTTATAATTTCATTCGGATCGGCGGATGCAACTCATGCCACTCCCAAGATCTGCCGTCGGCGGCCGCCGCGTTCGCCCGCAGTCGTGGACTGAAAGCGCCGCGCGAGATCCCCCAATTGCCCGCTTCGGCCATGCCATCGACAGAACGTGTCATGGATTTGGAATTCGTCACTGTCGCCAGCAAGGGTTGGGAAATTTTCGACTTTGGTATGAACGGGGCGCCCAAAAACGACTACACGGATGCCGTCGTGCGACTAATCCTCGCCGTGCAATCGCCGGAAGGACACTGGTCGACCAGCGAAAGCCGACGGCCCCCGATGGGTGTGGGAGACTTCACCGCGGCGGCCCTGGCCATCTATTCCCTCAAGCACTATGCGCCCGCCGGTCACGAAGCGACGGCGGAGCAGGCGACGGCCCGAGCCGTCGCCTGGCTCCAGCGCGCGAAACCCGAGTCCACACAGGATCGCGCGTTCCACCTGCTGGGAATCGCCTGGGGCGGCGCGAAGCCGGCCGCCGACGCGGTTCGCGCGCTGGCGGCGATGCAGCGGACCAATGGCGGCTGGAGTCAATTGCCGGACCTTGAGTCCGATGCCTACGCCACCGGGCAGGCGCTCTACGCGCTCAGCACCGCCGGCCGGATGTCCGCCGCCAATCCGATTTATCAGAACGGGGTCAACTTTTTGCTCCACACCCAAGCGGACGATGGCACCTGGCAGGTGA
>JANXSC010000044.1 GCA_025352845.1 Opitutaceae bacterium | reverse complement strand
CAGTAACCGATCTTCCATGTCCTGCCACCGCTACGAATCCATTCACACGCGCCGCGATTTTCTCGCGCAGACCGGCCTCGGTCTCGGTGCCGCCGCGCTCGCGCAGGTTTTCGGCGGAAACGCTTTCGGCGCGCCTGCCGTCGGTTCTTCGGCCACCGGCCTGCCGGGCCTGCCCCATTTCCCGGCCAAGGCGAAGCGCGTCATCTGCCTCTTCCAATCCGGCGGCCCCTCGCACCTCGATCTGCTCGACGAGAAACCGCTCCTGAGCGCGCGCTTCAACGAAGACCTGCCCGACTCCGTGCGGCGCGGCCAGCGTATCACCGGCATGGTGGCGTCGCAGGCGCGGCTCGCCGTGCAGCCGAGCAAGTTTGCGTTCCAGCCCGGCGGCAAATGCGGCACGCGCATTAGCGATCTGCTGCCACACACGCGTGAGATTGCGGACGACATTTGCGTCGTCCGTTCGCTACACACCGAGGCGATCAACCACGATCCGGCGATCACGTTTTTCCAGAGCGGCAGCCAGTTGCCCGGCCGGCCGAGCATGGGCGCGTGGATCGACTACGGGCTCGGGCGGCTCAATGACAACCTGCCTTCCTTCGTCGTGCTCGTGTCGGTGAACGCGAAGCGCGCCGGTCAGGGTCTGCTCGCGCGACTCTGGGGCAGCGGCTTTCTGCCGAGCGGGCATCAGGGCGTCCAGTTTCGCAGCGCCGGCGAGCCCGTGCTTTACCTCAACGACGCGCCCGGCATCACGCGCGAGCGCCGTCGCGCCATGCTCGACGGCATCACCGAACTCAACCGCCTCCAGCACGTGCAGAGCGGCGATCCCGAGATCGAGACGCGCATCGGGCAGTTCGAGATGGCGTATCGGATGCAGGCGAGCGTGCCCGAGCTGATGGCGCTCGACGGCGAGCCCGCGCACGTGCGCGAGAGCTACGGCCCCGAGGTCGCGACGCCCGGATCGTTTGCGCGCAACTGCCTCCTCGCCCGCCGGCTCGCCGAACGCGGCGTGCGCTTCATCCAGCTCTACCATCGCGACTGGGATCACCATGGTGGCCTGCACGACAGCCTCCCGAACATCGCGAAGGAAGTCGATCAACCCAGCGCCGCGCTCGTCCGCGATCTCAAACAACGCGGTTTGCTCGACGACACGCTCGTGATCTGGGGCGGTGAGTTTGGTCGCACGCCCTACGCGCAGGGCGAGGCCAATCGCGAAAAATACGGCCGCGATCACCACGGCAAGGCGTTCTCGCTCTGGATGGCCGGCGCGGGCATCAAGCCCGGCACGACTTACGGCGCGAGCGACGACTTCGGTTTCAACGTCACCGAAAACCCCGTCCACATCCACGATCTGCAGGCGACGATCCTCCACCAGCTCGGTATCGACCACGAGCGGCTCACCTACAAATTCCAGGGCCGCCAATATCGGCTCACCGACGTGCATGGCAAGGTGGTGAAAGGCATTCTCGCGTGAACGCCGATTTCTGCGCTGGACCGTGCGCCGGTTTCGTTTCAGTCGGAATCATGGACCCGTCTGCCGGCCCCGCCTGACCATGCGCGTCACCTGTTACCGCTGCTTCTGGCCGCAGCCGCTCTGCTGGTGCGCTTCAATCACGCCGATGGAGACACGGACGCGTTTTGTGTTTCTCATGCACCCGAAGGAATTCAAGAAGGAGAAGGCGGCGACGGGAAGGCTCACGCACCTCTGCCTGGTCACGAGCGAAGTCCACATGGGAGTTGGATTCGATGAGCACGACGCGGTGCAGGCGCTGATTCGCGATCCAAAATTTTTTCCGGTGCTCCTCTATCCCGGCCGCGAGGCGCTCAACTTGTCCGATGCGAAGAGCGAGCGCCTTTCCGCCTTCAGTGAACAACTCGGTGGGCGACGACTCGTCGTGTTTCTCATCGATGCGACGTGGGCGCTCGGCCGCAAGATGCTCCGCCTCAGCCCGAGCTTGCAGCGCCTGCCGCGGATCATGTTTACGCCCTCCGCGCCGAGCCGCTACGTGATCAAACAACAGCCGCACGCGGGCTGCCTCTCGACGCTTGAGGCGACGCACGAGCTGCTCCTTGCGCTCAAACACGCCGGGCTGGATCGCTACGCGCTGCCGGAGCAATTGCTCGGTTTGTTTCACCGCATGCAGGACTACCAAATGCACTGCGCGGCCGATCCGGCGCGTGGCGGCTATCGTCGCCACGCCTACAAGCCCGCGTCCGAGCGCGCCGCGCCGCGCGGAAAAAGCGGCGCGCGCCGCACGGGTGTGTTTCAGGCGCCGGCCTCGGCGGGGTAGGGCGGACTTCAGTCCGCTATTTTGGAAATAATGGCGGGCTGAAGCCCGCCCTACCGCCACCTGTCTCCCTGAGCTGCGGGCTGAAGCACCGATCTACCCAAATCCAACATTGAGCTACCGCGCCCTGCGCCTCCATCTTCGACGTCTCGCCGCATGTCCTCACCGCATTCCGCCCTCCTCGCTCCTTCCCTTCTCGCTGGCGATCACGCCAACCTCGCGGCGAGCGCGCGCCTCGTCGAGGACCTCGGCGTGAAATGGCTGCACCTCGATCTGATGGACGGGCACTTCGTGCCGAACCTCACCTTCGGCCCGGAGACACTCGCGGCGCTGCGGCGCGCGGGCTCGAAACTGTTTTTTGACACGCACTTGATGCTCGCCGAGCCGCAGCGCTACATCGAGGCCTTCGCCAAGGCCGGGTCCAATCTCATCAGCATCCACATCGAACCGGCGTATGATCATCGTGCCACGCTCGCGCGCATCCGCGCGCTCGGCTGCCAATGCGGCATCGTGCTCAACCCCGGCACGCCTGCCGCCGCCCTCGAGCCGCTCCTCGACGCGGTGGATCTCGTGCTCGTGATGACGGTGCAGCCGGGTTTTGGCGGGCAACCGTTTCGCCGCGACATGCTGCCGAAGCTCCAGCAAATCGACGCGTGGCGGCGTGAGCGGCGGTTGAATTTTCGCCTCGAAGTCGACGGCGGCATCGATCTCACGAATGCCATCGAGTGCCACGCGGCGGGGGCCGACACGTTTGTGGCCGGCACTTCCTTTTTCAAAGCTGGCGACAAATCCGCTTTTACTGCTGCGTTCGCGAAACTGTGATGTCCTTTCCCACGCGCCGCTAGTCCTAGCCCCGTCGTCAATCGCCACTAATATAGCGCGTAATCGGCCATGGCCCACGTTGTCGAGATTCTCATCTCCGCCTCTCCCGCATCGCCGATGGAGTCGCGCGCGAATGCTCTGGCCGTGCCCGGCCGCGGACTCGACGGGGACCGGTATTATTTCGGCACGGGCACGTTCGCAAAAAATCCCCAGCAGCCGGACTTTGAAATCACGTTGATCGAGAATGAAGTGATTGAGGCGTTCGCCCGCGAGAGCGGCCTTGCGTTTACGTCGGCTCAGGCGCGCCGGAATCTCGTGACCCGTGGGGTCGCGCTGAACGAGCTCGTCGGGGTCGAATTCTCCGTCGGAGCCGTTCGCCTCAAGGGCCACCGGCTTTGCGAGCCGTGCAACTACCTCGCGAAGCAAACGCATCCCGAGGTGCTCCGCGGCCTCGCCCATCGCGGCGGTTTGCGCGCACAGATTCTGACCGCAGGCGAGATTCGCTCCGGCGACGCGATTGCGCGGTGCAGAACGTCGCACGTGTTGCCACGATCCTTCAAGTCGCACGAAGTGCGCCACGTCGGCTACCGAATCACGGACGATCCGGCGCGCCTGGAGGTGGACGCGATCCACGCCTATCTGACGCGGAGTTATTGGGCGGCGGGAATCCCGCGCGATGTCGTCGCCCGCTCGCTGGAGAATTCGCTCTGTCTCGGCCTCTACACCGCCGCGGGCGAACAGGTCGGTCTCGTGCGCGTGATCACGGACTCGGCGACGTTTGCCTGCCTCTGCGATGTCTATGTGCTGGAAGCGCACCGCGGCCGCGGTCTCGCGAAGGCGGCGATGGCGTTGCTCGCGACCCACCCCCGGCTGCAAGGCTTGCGCCGGATGCAGTTGGTTACACAGGACGCGCATGGGCTCTACGCCCAGTTTGGTTTCTCCGCGGTGGAGCGGCCGGAACGGCACATGGAGAAACTCAACCCCACCGTCTACCGGCCCGCCACCGGATAGGCGCGGGCTTCGGTTGCACGCAGATCGGCTTTCTGCGGAGTGACGGCGTCAGGCGTAGCGCGGTCAGCCTGACCGCGTTTTCCGAGTCAGCACGGGCAGGCTGCCCGTGTTACGTTATGGTGCGTTTCTCAAGGGTGAACCGTCACAAGAAACTGAGATGCGCCCGGGTTGGCAGAAATCGGTTGTGCGTCGCGGATTCGCGCGCACGCTGATTCGGATGACGTTTTTCACCGTGAGCGGGGGATTTTGCTGATGCCCGAGTGGCTCAAATCGATTGGAGGAATTCTGCTCGTGCTCAGCCTCGTGGGGGCCAACGGCTTCTTCGTCGCGGCGGAATTTGCGCTGGTGAAGATCCGCGCCAGCCAGTTGCGCCCGTTGACGAAGACCGGCGGCTGGCGGGTGAAGTTCGCCCTGAAGGCCACCGAGCGGCTCGACGCCGTGCTGTCGGCCACCCAGCTCGGCATCACCCTCGCCAGCCTCGGCCTCGGCTGGGTGGGCGAGCCGATCATCGGCCATCGGATCGAACCGCTGCTGCGCGAGG
>JANXSC010000041.1 GCA_025352845.1 Opitutaceae bacterium | reverse complement strand
CCCGCGGCCAGCCGATCATCTGGGAGCACGAGGGCAACCGCGCCGTGCGCGACGGCCAGTGGAAACTCGTCTCAAAGCATCCGACCGGGTGGGAACTCTACGACATCACCGCCGACCGCGCCGAACAGCACGACCTCGCCGCAAAATTCCCCGACCGCGTGAAACCCATGTCCGCCGCCTACGACGCCTGGGCCCAACGCGCCGGAGCCCGCCCCTGGCCACTGAACGGCGACGCCACAGGAAAAGCCGGAAAGAAAAAATCCGAGTAAACGCGCCAACGGCCCAGCGGCTTTCCAGCCGCCGAAAATCGTCTGCCTGCTGTCGGCGATTGAAAATGCGCCGATGGCCACGGTCGTCGAAGTTTCGCCCCGTCCGTCATCCCACGGCATGTGCTGCTGCGAAAATTCGGCGAACGTGCGAATACTTGTCCAATTTCCGCTTCTTCGCGCCAATACTAGGAACGACGCCAATGGGCCCTGTTGCCGATTCTAACCCCGACGATCAAGCCTTCCTCCGCCAGTTCATGGCTGAGCAGCGCCCGCTGCTGCGTTTCATTCTCCGCTACGTGCCGAGTTCCGCCGATGCGCGCGATGTCCTTCAGGAAACCCTCGTCACGCTCTGGGCCAAGCGCGCGGAGTTCGATGCCGCCAGGGAATTTTTACCGTGGGCCTGCGGGGTCGCGCGGTTCAAAGTGCGGGAATTCTGGCGCAAACAGCCCCGCTGGGAGGCGTTCGCCCACCACGACATCATGGCGCTGCTCGACCGACGCTGCGAGGAACTGGCTCCGGTCCTGTCTCTGCGCCGCGAAAAACTCCGCGACTGCCTCGCCAAACTGCCGGTTGACCAAAAGGAGCTTCTGCATCGCTACTACGACGAGGAAGAATCGGTCGATAATCTGGCACTGCGCGAAGGTCGCAGCGTGGACGCGATCTACAAGATGCTGCAACGAACCCGCCGCACGCTCCTCACATGCGTCGAGCGGGGACTCCGAGCGGAGGGGGCGACACCATGAAATCTGAATCGGAGCATGATACGCTGTTTGCCCGCGTGTGCGACGGCGTCGCCACTGCGGAGGAAATCGGGGAGTTCCACCAGTTGTTGCGCCGCGACGCGGAGGCGTTGGACACATGGCTGCACTACTCGTCACTGCACGCGGAACTCGCCGCCGGCTCGGCCCTGCTCGATTGCGCCGGCTCGCAGTCCGACACCACAATCGAACCTACTCGTGGCGATACTAGACGCGATGCCGCCCAAGTCTTGCGCTCACGCTTCCGTTTTCCATGGGCTCCCCAGGCGGCGGCGGGAATCGTGCTGGGACTCTTCGCGGCGACACTGGTATGGGCCTACGTGGTGCCGCTGCCACCGAGATCCTTCACGTTGCTCGACGAGGATTTTGAAAATCCCGCGCTGTCTCTCGCCACCAAGGCAGTCTTGGAAACCGGAATCTGGCGCGGCGATGCCGCGGAGATCGTCGGTGCCCAGAATGGCGTCGCTCCGGCAAACGGATCAAAGATGCTGCGCTTTCTGCGGGCTGATTTTGACGGCCGGCCGAAGCCCGCCGGCGGCCACATCGCTGTCATCTATCGCCTCATCGACCTTCGCCCCTACCATCACGAGATCGCCGGTGGCAGTGGCGTCGTGGAAGTCTCCGCGAGCTTCAACGCGACCGATTTTCCCGCCGATGAGAGCTACGGTTGCGCCATCTCGCTCTACGCGCTTGACGCGGATTCGCTGCCCGACCGGGCGGGGCGCCTCGGCTCTGTTTTGTCGAACGACGCCTTGGCCATGGCCCGAAGCAGCCGGACGAAACTCGATCGCACGCCGTCGGCATGGCAGCGCGTGACCACGGAACTTCGCCTCCCGTCGCAAGCCGAATTTCTCGTTGTGCGGCTCCATATCAGCCAGCCGTTCGAGTCTGCAGAAAATTCCGTGTTCACCGGCAGCTACGTCGACGACGTCCGCGTCTCGCTTACTCGACGGCCCCAATTGCCATGAACGGCGGCCCCGAGCCGATCGGCTGCCCTGCTTTGTCGCCACCTCAAACCAACCCCGTTCCGATGAATGCACCCTACCTCCGGCCTCGCGTCGTTGCGCGACTGCCGCGACCATCGGTGCGCAATCTCCACCACCTTGTCAGCTCTTCGCTGCTCCTGCTGGTTTCGCCGCTGAACGTCATGGGCCAGACCGCACCCGCCATTGATCCCGCCGCGAAGGAAGCGCCCGTCGCCCTTTCCCCTTTCATCATTTCCACCGAGCGCGAGACGGGCTGGTCCGCCAACGACACCCTCACGGCCACGCGCACCAAGCAGGCGCTCAAGGATGTGCCCGTGAACATCGACGCCATCACCGCCGATTTCATGGACGATCTCGGCCTGTTCTCCGCTGACGAAGTCGCCAACTACGTCGCCAATGTCTTCGCGCTGCCGGTCATGGAGAACGACAACCAGAGCGGAAATTTTTCGTTTCGCGGCCTGACGCAGACGAACAACATCAGCCGGAATTATTTTCGGTGGTTCATCCCGAGCGACACCTACAACGTCGAGCGCATCGACTTCGGCAAGGGTTCCAACTCGCTCATCTTCGGCGAGGTCGAGCCGGGCGGACAGGGCGCGGCGTTCACCAAGCGCCCGCTGCTGAAGAATTTTGGCGAAGTCGTCGCGTTCAACAACAGCGAGGGCGGTTACCGCTACCAGCTCGATTACAACCGCAAGCTCGCCGCCAATCTCGCCGTGCGATTCAACGCCGTGCGTCGGCAGGAGAAAACGTTTCAAGACGCGTCCGCCTACAAATTCGAGGGCGAGACGCTCGCGGCCGTCTGGCAGCCGTTCCGGCACACGTCGATTCGCGTCGAGGGCGAGCAGGGCAAATACGACAACACCCGCGGCTTCGCCGGCATCAACGTCTGGGAGCAATCCGCCCGCTCGAACGCGTGGAACACGGCCGGCACCTACTACACCTCCGACAACGTCTGGGTCATCCAAGCCGCGCAGTCCGCCGCCGACCGCCTCGCCGCCAATTCGGTCGCCGGCGGCCAGCCGTCGCTGATCGAGGGCAGCTTCTTCGACGTCACGATGCGCAACGCCGCCGGCGTCGCGGTCGGCACCAAGCGCCTCAACGGATTTCCGAAGCGCTACAATCTCCGCGGTGGCTTCGACAAGCAGGCGCGGCCGTTCAACACCTACTCCGTCACCATCGAGCAGGGCATCGGCCCCGTCTCCGTCGAGCTTTCCTACAACCACCAGAATCAGGCCTCCGACCGCAACGACAACTCGTTCGACACGACGATCAGCGTCGATGTGAACGACCGGCCGTTCATCGACGCCGCGTCGGACCGCAAGCACTTCGGCACCGACACGGATGCCTTCCGGGGCTCCGCCGTCTACAACTGGAAACCGGCAAAATGGATGGAGCAGCTCTTCGTCGCGACCGCCGAGTATCGCGAGAGTTCGCAGGACAACTACCGCCTGCAGGGCTACAACGTGAAGAACATCCTCAACGGCACCGCCACCGCCATCAACACCGGCGCCGACCGCGGCCGCCTCCGGCTCTACCTCGATGACCCGCAGTTCTACTCACGCGCCATCTTTGATCGGCTGCAATTCACCAGCCCGCCCGTGACGAATGCCGTGGACATGCGCATGCTCGGATTTTTTGCCTCGGGCAACGATGCCGCCAGCGGCACGCAGTTCACGCGCAGCGCCGCCGCCTCGATTTCGGCCAGCGGCAAATATTTCGGCGGCCGGCTGATGTCGCTCGTCGGCTTCCGCCGCGACGAAAATCACGAGTATGGTTACACGACCACGCGTTACTTCGGCCCGTTCAACGAGGCGATCCGCCCGCCGAAATACCAGGACGCGCTCAAGGGCGACTACACCGAAAATCTTTCGCAGCGGCTCGCGCACACCACGTTTACCGGCGGCCTCACCTATGTGCTCACGAAGGACCTCAACCTCTACGGCGTCTACTCGGAGTCGTTCCGCTTCCAGGATTTCGTCACGTTCGAAAACGTCCGCTTCGGCCCCATCATCGGCACGACCAAGGAAATTGGCTTGAAGGGAAATTTCTTCGATGGCCGCGCCGGCGTCACGCTCGGCGTCTTCGATATCGACCGCCAAAACGTCCGGCTCACCTACAACAACATCATCAACCTCAGCGCCACCAACCTCGAGGACTTGATGAATCCGAACGACGTCCTGCCGGGAAACCCCGCCTACAAGTTCAGCGCCCCAGGCACGGCCAGCGCCGCGCGCAACTATCAGTCCACCGAAAACTCCCAGGGCGCCGACCTCACGCTCGTGCTCCGGCCGACGAAGCAACTGCAACTGCGCTTCACCCTCGCGCGCACGAAGGTCCTCGGCACTCCCGACCTCGCCTCCTTCCGCGGCTACTACAACGCCGCCATCGCCCGCGGCAATGAGAGTCCCGCCGTGCTCGCGCTTGCGAAGCAGCTCCTCGACTCACTCGACATTCCCGGCCGGCCGGCCGGCGCCCAGGCTTCGCCGTGGTCCGGCAGTTGGGTGATCGACTACAGTTTCGCGCGAGAAAGCTGGGCGCCGTTGCGCGGCGTGCGTCTGGGCGTCAACGGCCGCTATCGTGACAACTACCTTCTCGGCACGCCGAGCGGCCAGAGCATGATTGGCGGCACCAATCACCTCGTAAACGCCTACATCATGCGCGACCAGAAAATCTGGGGCCAGCAGGTCCGCTTCCGCGCTGGCGTGAAAAACCTGACCGATCTTGAGAACAGCACGGTTCGCAAAACTGGTTTCACGACCATGTCGAACGGCGCCAACGTCTACACCACGTCTTACGTGATACCGCCGCAGGTCGATTTCACGGTGTCCGTAAAATTTTGATTCCAAACCCCTACACCATGACTGCTTCTTTTTCACGTTGGCGCGTGATCGCTGCACTCGCCATTTGCCCCGCATTTTTGCCGGCTCAGACAGCACCCACTCCAACCAGTAGCCCACGCGAAACCGTTGAGCTGTCGCCGTTCGAGGTCAGTGCCCAAGCTGATCGCGGTTACGTCGCCTCCGAGACCATGACCGGCAGCCGAGTGAAAACGCTGATCGTCGATCTGCCCTACACCGTAAACGTCATGACGAGCGAGTTCATGGCGGACTTCGGGATTTTCGAGCTCTCCGACAACGTCACGCAGATCGGTGGTTTCACCGGCCTCGATGTCGGCGGGAACTTTGTCCTGCGGGGCTTCACTTCCAACAACCAGTTGCGCGACGGCTTTTTTCGCCTTGGCCGCTATGGATCGAGCAACATTGATCGCATCGAGATTATCAAGGGTTCCAGCGCGGCGATCTATGGCCGGTCCGCCGCCGGTGGCATGATGAACATCATCTCCAAGTCGCCCAAGGCTGCCGCTAACCAGTCGATCTCCTATACCGATGGAGATTACGACACGCAGCGACTGACCTTTGAAGGCACCGGCCCCCTTCTTCAGAGCGCGTTGGGCAAAACCAACTACGTCGCCACGGCCAGCAACTACAAGCGTGGGTTCAACGCGCCGCATTCCTTCGTCCGCAACGAGGAGTATTACCTCGCCGTAGACCACGTCTTCAAGAATGGCGGCAAACTCACCCTGATGATTGAAGATTTTCATCAGGACCGCGGCTCCCCGTTGTCGCCCGCACCCGTGATCGTCGACCAAAACGGCACCACCACGACGACGGACGACAAGGCGATCGGCTATGCGCTCAAGCTGGGCCGCTACAACGCTTACGGTCCCTTCAGCCAATTGGACCGCGGCAACCGCTCCTACACCGCGATCTACGAGAAAAACTTGGACAAGATTTTCAGCCTCCGCGTCTCGGGTAATGTCTACAACG
>JANXSC010000401.1 GCA_025352845.1 Opitutaceae bacterium | reverse complement strand
CTGACAAAGGTCGGACGCGGCGCGCAGAGCGCAATGAGCTGGTGGGCATCGACCGGGATGTCGTTGGCCGTCTTCGCGCCGAACGTGGATTCGGCCGTGCCGTATTTCAAAAAGTTGCCGGCCATCCAGTGATACTCGCCGGAGCCGGTGAGATTTTCCACGGCCTCTCCGAAATTACGGCGATGGAGTTTGGCACCGCCCTCGCCACTTGAGCCGACGAGCACCATCGCGAAGCGGGGTTCGAAGGCCATCGTCACGAGCGCCGCCTTGCCGTAGCGCGACACGCCCTCGATGCCGACGCGCTTGGCGTCGACCGCGGAATCGGTTTCGAGGTAGCCGAGACCGCGCGCCGCGCCCCACGCCCACGCGCGCAGCGAGCCCCAGTCGTCGGGCCGGCGCGGCTGGCCCTTGTTCGTGAGGCCGATGATGCCTTTCGTGAGGCCCGCGCCGTTGTCGGCTTGGATGCTCGTCGTGCTGATCGAAATGTAGCCCCAGCCGGCGGCGATGAGCTGTTCGGTGGATGGCGGATCGGCGAACGTCGGTGCTTTTGGTGCGGCCTTGGGCGCAGCGTTGGGCGTCGCGCCATCGGGCGCTTTTTTTCCCGCGTCGCCACCGAACCCGCCGCGTCCCGGCGGCGCTTCGCCCGGCATCCCGCCGAAACCAAACATCATCAGCACCGGCACGCGCGCCTTCGCGCCCGCAGGCGTGACGACGGCCATGCGAATATCCACGGAGATGGCGGGGTGCGCGGAATTATCGACGTGGCCGATGACCTGTTTCGCGACGACGGGAATGCCGCCGACCTCGGTGTTCACGGTCTTCGTCACTTCCCACGTGACTTGCGGGACATTTTTCGGCACGCGCCCGATCACCTCACGCTCGAAGTCCTCGACGATTTCCGGGCGGCGCGTTTTCCACCATTGGTCGGGCGTGGAAACAGTCGCGCCGTTTTTCGCGACGAGCAGCGCGGGCAGATCGGGAAAAGGATTCGCCTTCGCGGGATCGTAGTTGGCGGGATTGGTGACTTCAGGTCCGCTGCGACCGCTCGGGCCGGGGCGGAGTTTCGTGATGCCGAGCTGGACCAACATGTCTTCATGATCCTGCGCGGTGGTCCACGCGTTGGGATCGGTAGTGGGAGCGGCGGGTTGGGCGGAGGCGAGGGACGCGGTGCCGGCGAGCAGCAGCGCGGTCAGGGTGGGGCGAGCGAGGAGTTGCATGGGGTGGGAGAGGAGCGT
This sequence comes from Opitutaceae bacterium, assembly GCA_025352845.1. Classification (GTDB taxonomy): domain Bacteria; phylum Verrucomicrobiota; class Verrucomicrobiia; order Opitutales; family Opitutaceae; genus ER46. The sequence continues at coordinate 1,996 of JANXSC010000401.1, read as the reverse complement.
AGGGACAGACGCTCCCCCCATGAAAAAGAACCATCCCCCGTTCGGGCTAGCCACGCGGCGCTCGTTTTTTCGCCAAGTTTCGGTCGGTGCGGCGGCGCTCTCGTTGACCACCCGGGTCCGCGCCCAGCCGAGCAGCGCGGCTTCGGCCGCCGCGCCGCGCAAGCTCGGCATCGCCCTCGTGGGGCTCGGCGGCTACGCCACCGGACAACTCGCGCCGGCGCTGCGGCTCACGCAGGGAGTGGAGTTGCGCGGCGTCGTCACCGGTTCGCTCGAAAAAGGCCGGAAGTGGGCGCAGGACTTTGGGTTTTCCGAAAAAAATATCTACAGCTACGACAAGATGTCGCGGCTCGCGGACAATCCCGACATCGACCTCGTCTACGTCGTCACGCCCAACGCGCTGCATCCCGAGCACACGATTGCCGCCGCGTGGGCCGGCAAGCATGTGATCAGCGAGAAGCCGATGGCGACCACGGTCGCCGACTGCAACGCGATGCTCGCCGCGTGCCGGGCCAATAAGGTGAAACTCTCGATCGGCTACCGGCTGCAGTTCGAGCCGCACTTCAACGAACTCAAGCGGCTCGCGCGCGAAAAGGATTTCGGCCCGTTCATGAAAATGAGCGGTGGCCTGTCGTTCAAGATGACGCGCCCGCAGTGGCGCGCCGAGCGCAAGCTCGCCGGCGGCGGCCCGCTGATGGACCTCGGCATCTACGCGCTACAGGCGGCATGCATGGCGGCGGATTCGACCAGCTCACCGCAGGCCGGCAGTGGCGCGCCCGTGGCGGTGACGGCGCGCGAGTTGCCGAAGCAACGCCCGGAATTTTTCCGCGACGTCGAGGAGACGATTGAGTGGACGATGGAGTTTGCGGGTGGCGCGCGCGGCGAGTTCAGCACGAGTTACAATCAGGGCCTCGATCTTTTTCGCGCGGAGGCGGAGAAGGGCTGGATCGAGTTTGCGCCGGCGTTCCAATACGGCGGGCTCAAAGTGGTGACGAGCAAGGGGCCTTTTACTCCCGCCGTCCCGCCCAGCCAGCAAGCCGGCCAGATCGATGATTTCGCGCGCTGCATCCGTGAGGGTCGCGAATCACCCGTGTCCGGCGCGATGGGCCGCCGCGACATGGTGATCATCGAGGCGATCTACAAATCCGCCGCGCAGGGCGGGAAGCGGATCGAGATCAACGCCTGAGCCCGTCCGCTTTTGCGCCGCAAAACTCCAGCGAAACATCGCGCCCGTTGTGGCGTCTAACGCTCCCATGACCCCAAAATTCTGCCGTCGTCACGTCGTCGCTCCCGGAGTCGCGCTATTGATCTTTTCCTCGGTCAGCAGTCACGCCGCCAGTGCGGTGCCGAATGCGCCCAGCGTCGCGCCGGCGCCGATGGTCGATGCGCCGCTTGCACCGGCGGTGAGTGACACGCCGGGCGAGCAGCCTTCGCCGCAACACGCGTGGGTGTCCGGCCACTGGCGCTGGAGCGAGGGCGCCTACGTGTGGGAAACGGGCCGCTGGGAAGTTCCGCCGGTGGCGGGAGTAGTGTGGCATGCACCGCAGTGGAGAAAGGAGGCCAACGGTTTTGTGCTGGTGGAGGGATTTTGGGGCGATGCGCCCGTTGCGACTCCGACTCCGGCGCCAACCACCGTCGTCCGAGCCGCGCCGCCGCAGGAAATCTACAGCACCACCCCGCCGCCGCCGCTCCAACGCGAGGTGATTTACGAGCGGCCCTCGCCTGTCCACGTGTGGATCGGCGGACACTGGGGCTTCCGCGCCGGCCGCCACACCTGGATTGGTGGTCGTTGGGATATGCCGCCGCGATCCAACGTCGTGTGGATCGAGCCGCGGTGGGACCATCGCGGGTCCCGCTACGTTTATGTCGACGGCTACTGGCGCGACGCGGTCGTGGTGGCCGGGCCGCAGGTGGTCGTCGCGGCGTCGCCCGCGCCGGGCGTGGAAATTGTCGTCGCGTCCGCGCCGCCGCCGCTGCGCCAGGAAATCATCTACGCGCG
>JANXSC010000067.1 GCA_025352845.1 Opitutaceae bacterium | reverse complement strand
GGGGGCGGCCCCACCCCCCCCGCTTTTCGTTTTCCAAAATCGGCCAGCGCCCGTCGGGATCTCGCCGCCGTCAAAAAAATCCGCTTGCTCCACTGCATCGCCGTCCTCATCAGAGCCCGCAGTGAATTTCGCCCGCAAGTCCATCGCCACCGCGACCGCCGTCAAAATGACGACGGTAAAATGCGCACGCTGGCACGGGTCGGCTTGGCGACGATGGTCCCGCGCTGAAATTACGCGCCACGGCTGAAGCAGCCCTGAACACCACCGCCAAGCCCGACTCACTCCGAGTCGGGCTTTTTGTTTTCCCGATTTTTCCCGCTCCATGATTCGCCACCCATCCCACCTCGTCCCATGCCTGCCCTCGCCCTTGCTCCCGCTCCAGTCCCCCGGATAAATCCCAGATCGGAGATCGATTCACCGTCGGTCTCCTCAGTCGGCCGCTCGCTCGCGGAATGCGTGCAGTGCTTCGCGCTCGATCTCGCCGCCTTGAAGGGCCGCGACGTGCTCGATGTCGCAGCCGGCCCATCGTCGTTCACCGCCGAGGCCTGCGCCCGGAAGATCAACGCCGTCGCGGTCGACCCGCTCTACGGCGTTCCGGCCGTCGAACTCGTCGCCCGCGTGGACGAGGACTTCACGCGCAGTTCCGCGGCGCCGAGGGAGAAGCCGCGGTCGTTTCGCCCCAGGAATCTTGCCGCGCACGGCGCGGCGGAACTTGAGCGGCGCGCGGCGGCGCAGCGTTTCCTCGCCGACTACGAAACGCACCTCCACTACGGGCGCTACGTCTGCGGCGCGTTGCCGCGACTCCCGTTTTTCGACGGGACTTTCGACGTTGTGCTCTGCGCCCACCGGTTGTTCGGCGCGGCGAACCCGTTTGATTTCGAGTGGCACCTCGCCGCGTGTCGCGAGCTCGCACGCGTAAGCGCCGAGGACGCGCGTATCTTTCCATTGTGCGACGCTAGCGGACGTCCGCATCCCACGCTACCGCGATTGCGGCGCGAACTGCGCGAGGGCGGCATCGCGAGCGAAGTGCGTCCCGTGGCCTTCGAATTTTTCGGCGGCACCAATTCCCTGCTCGTGCTACGGAGGGCCGCGCCATAAGCGCAGCCAACGGCCCCGCCCGCACGCCCGAGCCGCCCTATTACGCGGTCATCTTTACGTCGAAGCGCGCCACCGACGACGGCCACGCCTACGGCGCAATGGCGCAGCGCATGGTCGATCTCGGATCGCGTTACGAAGGCTTCCTCGGCATCGAGAGTGTGTGCGGTGCGGATGGCATCGGTATCACCGTCAGCTACTGGCGCGACGAGGCCGCGATCCTCGCATGGAAGCGCGACACCGAGCACGAAAAAGCACAGCGCGGCGGGCGCGAGACGTGGCATGAACGCTACGAGGTGCGCATCGCGAAGGTGGAGCGCGCCTATGGATTTGCGCGCGGGCCCGCGACCTGAGACGGTCCCGCCATGTTTCCCCAGCACATCATCGCCCGCAAACGCGACGGCCACGCACTCACGCGTGATGAGATCCAAGCCTTCGTGCGCGGAGCGACCGATGGCTCGTGGGCCGACTACCAGCTCAGCGCGCTGCTGATGGCGATTTTTCTCCGCGGCATGACACCGGAGGAAACCGCGCACTACACCGATGCGATGATGCGCTCCGGCATCGTCGCTGATCTCTCGTCGGTGCCCGGCATCAAGGTCGACAAGCACTCGACCGGTGGCGTGGGCGACAAGGTCTCAATTCTGCTCGCGCCGATGGTCGTCGCGTGCGGCGTGCCGGTGCCGATGATCAGCGGACGCGGTCTCGGCCACTCCGGCGGCACGCTCGACAAGTTGGAGTCGATCCCCGGCTTCCGCACCGATCTCTCGCTCGACGCCTATCGCGCGCAGGTCGCGCGGATCGGCTGCGCGCTCATCGGCCAGACCAAGGACCTCGCGCCGTCGGACAAGAAACTTTACGCACTCCGCGACGTGACGGCGACCGTCGAGTGTATCCCGCTCATTTGCGGATCCATTCTCTCAAAGAAACTCGCCGAGGGCATCGACGCGCTCGTGCTCGACGTGAAGTTCGGCCGCGGCGCGTTCATGAAGACCAAGGCCGAGGCGCGAAAACTCGCCGAGGCGCTGGTCGCCGTCGGCAAAGCTGGCGGAAAACAAGTCCGCGCGCTGCTCACCGCGATGGATCAGCCCCTCGGTCGCACGGTCGGCAACGCCCTCGAAGTCGCCGAATCGATCGCGTGTCTGCGCGGCGATGGCCCGGCGGATTTGATGGAAGTCACCTACGCGCTAGGCGCGCACATGCTGATCCTCGGCGGGGTGGCGAAGACGGAAGCGGAGGCAAAAACAAAACTGCACCGCGTCGTGGCCGACGGCTCCGCCCTCGACAAGCTCCGCGAGATCGTCGCCGCGCAGGGCGGCGACGTGCGCGCGATCGACAATCCGTCGCGGTTGCCGCAGGCGAAATTCCAAACGCCCCTGCCCTCGCCGCGCGCGGGATTTGTGCGCGACGTCGATGCGATGGGCGTGGCGCTCGGCGCGCTGCGCCTCGGTGCCGGCCGCGCCCGCGCCGACGACAAAATTGATCCGGCCGTGGGCGTCAGCGGCATCACCAAGATCGGTGAGCGCGTGGCGGCGGGTGCGCCGTTGTGCGTGATTCACGCGAGCGATGAGAAATCGCTGGCGGAGGCGAAGGCGATGTTGGCAGGCGCATTTTTGGTCGGCGAATCGCCGGTGGTCGCGCCAAGTCTCATCGCCGAAACGATCGCGTAGCGCGGTGCTCTAGCCCGCGGCGCAGGACAAAACACGCGGGCCAAAGCACCGCGCTACGCCTCGACTCACGACGCCTTCTGCGCCGCGACAAACCCGCTGCGCCCGTCAATCTCGGCCTGCACTTGATCACGCACCGGAATCGCCG
>JANXSC010000357.1 GCA_025352845.1 Opitutaceae bacterium | reverse complement strand
CAGCGGGGTGTCGCGGTCGATATTCACAAATTTCGGCATACCATTGCATAGCAATAATTAGGCCAGGTATGCGGCTAAGTCCGACAGGCTGCTAGGGAAGCGCAAACTACCGGAATTCCGGTAGAGTGAAAATTTGACACCGCGCGGGAAATTTCCGGGCGGCGCGCGAGCACCCGCCCCGGGCGAACCTGCGTTCATCTCCCATGCTCCTCCGCACCGCGCCGACGCCCAGCGATGGATTGACGCCGCAGCGCGGAAAAGTATCGTTGCCCGCACCCACCGTCCGCTTTTTTCGCTGCATGAAAACCCACCCCCTGTTTCGCATTGCCCTCTTGCTCGTTGCCGCCGCGGGAATCGCGCGCGGCCAGACCGCGGGCCTTTCGCTCTCCAACTTGTCCACGCGGGCGCAGGTCGGCACGGGCGCGAACATCATCATCACCGGTTTCAACATCGGGCCCGGCTCCGGCAAGACCGTGCTCATCCGCGCGAGCGGCCCTACCCTCGGTGCCGCGCCGTTCAGCGTCCCCGGTGTCATCTCCGATCCGAAGCTCGAGCTCTTCTCCGGCTCCACCAAGATCGCGGAGAACGACAACTGGAGCACGCCCGTGGGCGGAGCCACGCCGATCACGGCGGCCACCTTCACCTCGGTCGGTGCGTTTGCCCTGATGGCCAACTCGCGCGATGCCGCGCTCCTCGTCACGCTCCCGCCGGGCCCCTACACCGCACAAGTTTCCGGCGTGGGCACCGCCACCGGTGTGGCGCTAATCGAACTCTACGAGATGCCCGGCGGGACCTCGCGGCTCTTCAATCTCTCCACGCGCGCGCAAGTCGGCACCGGCGGCAACATCCTGATCCCCGGCCTCGTGATCTCGCCCGGGGCCGGCACGCGGCGCCTGCTCATCCGCGCGGCGGGTCCGACGCTCGTCGGCTTCGGCGTCACCGGCGCGCTCGCCGATCCGACGATCCTTTTGACCAACGCCCCCGGCACGCCGCCTTTTTCGGCGACGAACAACGACTGGGGCACCCCGCTGGAAAATCCCGTCTGGGATGCCACGGTGTTGAGCACGGCGTTTAGCCAGGCGGGCGCGTTCAACCTCGCCCCGGGCAGCAAGGACGCCGCGCTCGTCGTCGAACTCGCCGCCGGCAGCTACACCATTCAGACGAGTGGGATCAACAGCACCACCGGCATCGCCATCGTGGAAGTTTACGATCTCACGCCGGCCGCAGCTCCCGTCGTGACGCTCGCCGCGACCAAGCCCACCGCCGACGAGTCGGGCAACAACATCGGCGAATTCACCTTCACCCGCACCGGCGATCCCACGTTTCCGCTCGTCGTCAACTACGGCGTCGGCGGCACCGCCGTGAACGGCGCGGATTACCCGCCGCTCCTGGGCGTCATCACGTTTCCGGCCGGCGTCAGCTCGGTGAAGCTGCCGCTCTCGCCCAATCCCGACGTGCAAAACGAAGGCACCGAGACCGTGTTACTCACGCTCACGCCCGGACCCGGCTACACCGTCGGCGCCCAAGCGAGCGGCACCGTATCCATCACGGACAGCCCGGCGACGCTCTATGTGGCCACGCTGCGGCCTGCGACCAGCGCCACCGGCTCCATCGCCTCGGGCACCGCCACAATTCTCCTCAGCTCCACCGGCACGCTCGCCGCCGTAAACGTCTCCTTTTCTAACCTCAGCTCCGCCCAAGTGACGGCCCACCTGCTGTTCGGCAACACCGAGAATTACCTCACCGCCCTGCCCAACGGCCAGATATTGGGAGCCCAATGGACCTTCGCCCCGACCGCCGGCTACACCAGCACCCAGCTCCTCGATGCGTTGAAGAACGGCAACATTACCCTGCGTATCGACTCCTCCCGCTACCCCGGCGGCGAATTGCGCGGCCTCTTCATCCTCGGCAGCGGGTCAGAGACGTTCTCCCCGCCCACCGCGCCGCCCGCGTTTTCCCTCGCCGACGCCGACGCCACGGCGGCGGCGCGCTTGCTTACCCAGGCGACGTTCGGCCCCAAAAAATCCGAAATCGACGCGCTCACCGGCCAGAACCTCGACTCGTGGGTCACGGCGCAGATGGCCCTGCCATTCACCTCGCACCGCACCGCGACCACGAGTGATCGCACGACCTACGGTGGCAGCAACAGCGTCACCAACTGGAACGCCATCCATCCACCCAACCGCCAGTCCGCGTGGTTAAAGACCGTGCTCACCGCCCCGGATCAAATGCGCCAGCGCATCGCCTTCGCCCTCAGCCAAATCCTCGTCGTCTCCGATGTCAGCCTCGGCGACGATAGCCGCACAGAACCGCTCGCCGCCTACTACGACATCCTCGGCAACGGTGCCTTCGGGAATTTCCGCGCCCTGCTGGAGACCGTGACGCTGAACCCGATGATGGCCGAGTATCTGAGCTCCCTGCGCAATGCCAAGGCCACGTTTAATTCCGCCGGTGCCGTGCTTACGACTCCGGACGAAAATTACGCCCGCGAGGTCATGCAGCTCTTCA
>JANXSC010000338.1 GCA_025352845.1 Opitutaceae bacterium | reverse complement strand
GGATCACGCGGGCAAACGCGAGATTCCCCGCGGCCGCGGCCTTCGCATCCACCAGCTTAGAATAGCTGTAGCCCGAAAAGACAAAATCGAAACCGACCGCGCGCGCCCCGCCCTTCTCCATCAACACTTCCGCTGCGGCGCCAAACTGCTCGCGATTCCACGGCCGCTCGCCCAGCGCCTGCAACGCCCGCGTGTCCACATCCACGTAGATCAGTTTCACCGGCGCCGGAATTTCGCCGCGCACGCGGAAGCGCAGATCGAGGAGCTGGTTTTCCGGGCGCTCGAGTGCGCCCTGTTGCGCGAGCAGCGCCCAGAGCAGCGGGATCGGCAGCAGGAGCAGAAAGCCCCAGTCGAGGCGGACGAGCGGAAACTTCGGCACGGCCCAAAACTACGAAGCCCGACGGAGCGAATGAAAGATCATTCGCCCCGCCTTCACTTGCGGTTCACCGATCAACGTCCGTCGCCCGGCGTCGTGCGCGGCGCGGTCGGAGGCGGCGGAGGCGGAGGCGGAGCCGGCGGTTGGATTTCCACCTTGGTGAACGTCGTCTGCTGCTGCGTCTGCACGATTTCGATTGTCGCGGTTTGCAGCGCGGTCGCGGCCTCGGCCGAAAGACCACCGCCCGCCGGCGGCGTCGGGGCACCGACGACAAGCGTGTTCGTGGTCGGGTCAACCTGCGCAATGACGATGATCTCCTGGCCCGCCGGCACGTTTGCGGTGGAGGGTCCGATCTGCGCCACGCCCTCGTAGAGCACGACGCCCTCGGCGGTGCTCAACTGAAAATTGAAGGCCTGGCCGTTGCCCGTGGGGCGATAGACGATGCGAAAGGTCGTGCCGCGAATTCCGGCCGCGCCCGCCGGCGTGCCGACGGAAAAACTCGAGCCCGCGGCACGGTTCAGCGTCTTCACGTTGCCGACCATCTCGCCGAATTCGAGGCGCAGCTGCGTGCGCGAAGTCGTCGGCTCGTTCGTCAGCGCCGCCACACTCGCGACATCCGCCTGCAGCGGGTCCATCATGAATTCCTTGATCTCAAGCCGCGAGTCGCCGCCGATGCGCACCGTCGCGCCGTTGGCGAAGACCAGCACCGCACTGGACGCCGCGCCCTTGGTGACGACCGCGTGATCCTGTTGGAGCGTGTCGCCGTTTTGCAGCGCCGATTCGCTCCTATCCGAAAGACTGATCTTGCGCACATCGCCACGGACATTCGCGGCCTTAATCACGCCGACGACCATCGACGACGGCACGCCGCTGCCGATCTGCGCCACCCCACGCGACAGCCCGGACACGGCCAATGCGAACAACAAACCCCAGCGGCATAGCGAAGTCATGGCCGCATGTGAGCAACTTATTGGCGTTCGTTCAATCTCCGAAGCAAGGCCTCCGCCGCCTGATTTCCGGGGTCGAGCGACAGGCACGTGCCCAAAGCTTCGCGCGCCGCCTCCGTCTGCCGCGCATCCAGCGCGAGATGATAACCGAGGTAATACCACGCCTGCACGCGGTTCGGTGCGAGCTGCAGCGCCCGCTCGAAAGCCGTCTGCGCTTCCGGCCAGCGGCCCTGCATATCGAGCGCGACGCCGAGCCAAAGCCAAAATTCCGGCACCGCCACGGAGCACGCGAGTGCGCGGCGCGCGGCGTGCTCGGCCGATTTCGCCAGATCCCGCGCCCGCGCCGGGGCCCCCCTTGCTTGGAGTTGCAGCGCAAAACTCAGGTCTCCCCACGCGCCGCCGTGTGCTGAGGCCAGCGTGGTCGCCTGCCGCAAATCCGCGACCGCCCGCGCGAGTGCGACCGGCTGTTCACTGGCCGCGACGGTCGCCACACGATCCAGGAATTGTCGGGCGGAGTAGCGCAACGCCTCGGCGCGAAGCAGGGTCGCGCCCGGCCATGTCGCACACGCCACGGCGAGCGCGGCGACGAGCCATCGCCCCTTTTTTTCGCTGCGGCTCGGCGCCGGCACGCGCGCGACCGGATTTTTTCCCGGCGGCAACGCCAGTGCGGCGCACACAGCAAACGCCAGCCCGAGCGCGGGAATCTTGAAATGGAAGTCGACGAAGAGTTGGAGCGCAAATGCCAGCAAACCAATCCCGAGTGCGGCGCGGACTTCGGAAGCGACGAACCAGACGTTGCCCTCGCGCTTCGGCTCGGTGGCGCGATGGACTGCGCGCACCGCAATCACGACGGCCACGCCGAAGAACAAAACGAAACCAATCGCGCCGTAGTCGCTCAGCGTGTTCAAATAGTCGTTGTGCGCCCACTGCGGCTCGTCGAGAAAGCGCGCAGGACGATGCCGCTCAAACGCCGTGTTGAACGAGCCCGCGCCGGTGCCGGTGGCGGGATTTTCCGCGAAGAGTTTTCCCGCCGCTCGCCACAGAATCGGCCGGCTCAACTCACCCGACTCGCGCCCCAGCTGCACGAATCGCTCGCGCACCGCCGGCGATATCATCGCCACCGTCGTCGCCGCGCCCGCGCACGCGAGTAGCGTCGCCAGGCAAATTTTCGCGCGCCGCGCCCAACTCCATTCGCCCTTCAACAGCGGCCACGCTGCGAGCGCGAGCCCGAGCCCGAGCCACGCGCCGCGGCTGATGGTAAGCACGAGGCCGAACGCGAGCACGAGCGTCACCCAGCCCCACCACACGCGCGCCACCACACTCGCCCCGCGACGAAGCGCGAGCACGCCACCGACCGGCAGCAGGAGCAGCAGCAGCGCCGCGAGACTGTTGGGAATCCCAAACGAGCCGCTCGCACGGCCGAGAAATTGCTCCGCTTGCGTGCGCCCGAGCATCAGCCAGTCGGGCCGCGCAAAACGCTGATAACACCCGAGCGCGACCGCGACGAGCGTGAGCAGCACCAGCGCGAGAAACAAAGCGCGCCGCGCCGCAGTCACTCTCAGCCCGGCCACAACGGCGAACACCGCGATCAGATTCGCCCAGCCCAGCCAGTCGAGCCAGCCGAGCCACGGCACGGGCGAAACGAAGAGGACATTGAGCGCGGCGTAGCCCAGAAACGGCAGCAGCCACAGCGCCGGATTCCGCGGCGCATCACCTTCCGCGCCGCCCGCTGCGAAAAATTTTCCCACGAAACCAACCGCAACCGCCGCCGTGGTGAGCCCACACGTCACCAGCATCGTCTCCGGCCGGTAGCCGCCGAGGCCCAGTGTCGTCCACGCGAGGTTCGCGATCAGCAGCGCGGCCTGCGCCCAATCCCAGCGCGCAGCCCGCGAATTGATTGAGGCCGGGTCGTCCACGTATGCGCTTCACGTTGCGCGGCCCGCGCGCCGGCTCCCAGAAAAAACGGCGCCATCCCCGAAGGGATGGCGCCGTGGCGAAAACAATTTCTAGGCCGGGCGCTCAGCCCTTCCCCTTCGGAAGCGGCACGCTCTGGATCGTCTTGATGATCCGACCGGCGACGAGATACGGGTCGGCGGCGGAGTTCGGACGGCGATCCTCGAGGTAGCCCTTGTAGCCGTTGTTCACGAAGCTGTGCGGCATGCGCACCGACGCACCGCGATCGGCGAGACCGTAGCTGAACTTGTCGATCGACTGCGTCTCGTGCAGGCCGGTGAGGCGGAGGTGATTCTCCGGGCCATAGACGGCGATGTGCTCGTTGGTGTGCTTGCTGAAGGCTTCCATGAGTTTCTCGAAATAGGCTTTGCCGCCGACCTCGCGCAGATGCTTGGTCGAGAAATTCGAGTGCATGCCGGAGCCGTTCCAATCGAGCGGTGAGTTGAACGCCCCGAGGATCGGTTTGCAGCGCCATTCGACATCGATCTCATATTTCTCGCACAGGCGGGCGAGGATGTAGCGCGCCACCCACATCTGATCGGCGGCGTTCTTCGAGCCCTTGCCGAATATCTGGAATTCCCACTGGCCCTTGGCGACCTCGGCGTTGATGCCCTCGAGGTTGATACCGGCGTCGAGGCAGATGTCGATGTGCTGCTCGACGATCTCGCGGGCGACGGAGCCGACGTTCTTGTAACCGACGCCGGTGTAATACGGGCCCTGCGGCGCGGGATAGCCGCCTTCGGGGAAGCCGAGCGGGCGGCCGTCCTGGTAGAAAAAATATTCCTGCTCGAAGCCGAACCACGTGCCCGGATCGTCCGGGATGGTGGCGCGCGAGTTCGACGGGCTGGCCACGCCGGTGTGCTGGTAGCACTCGCACATGACGAGCACGCCGTTCTTGCGCGTGGAGTCGGGATAGACGGCGACCGGCTTGAGCACGATGTCCGAGCTCTTGCCTTCGGCCTGCTGCGTCGAGCTGCCGTCGAAGCCCCACGCGGGGAGCTCGTCGAGCTTGGGGAACTTTGCGAATTCCTTGATTTGCGTCTTGCTGCGCAAGTTGGCCAAGGGCGTGTAGCCATCGAGCCAGATGTATTCCAGTTTGTATTTGGCCATAAGGGAGGGAGGGGGTCGGAGGATTTTCGAGTGGGAGCTGCGATGGATTCCGACGGATTTCGCCGGACCCAACGCAAAACCGAAATCAGCAGCTCATGTGCCAGAGGCAACCAGAAGTTTGGTGCATGACACTTTTTCCGCCGATGAACCCGATCGCTGGCTCCAAGTGGGCGGACACGCGGCGCTTGCCTCCCCGTCACCCACCGCGGACCTTGCGCGTGGTCATGCATGAGATGAAAGACACCGCCCGCGCCAGCGTGCGGATCGGGTTCGACGGGCGGGTGCACAAGACATTTCGCGGCCACCTCGCGCGCGCGCGGTTCGAGCACGAGGTCCGCGTGTTGCGCTACCTCGCGGACCGCGGCTGCACCTTTGTGCCGCAGCTGCTCGAAGCGGATCCGGAGAACATGAAAATGGTCACGACCAATTGCGGCGGCCGCGTCGATCACCTGCAACCGGAGCGGCAGCGCGAGCTGTTCGCCGAACTCGAAACCTTCGGGGTCCGCCACGAGGACCGCGAGCGGCGCAACGTCACCTACCGCATCAGCGACGGACGTTTTTGTATCATCGACTTTGAATTCGCCACGATCCTCGACGACGGCACCGGCCACGCCGTCACACTGAAACCTTCCGTCGCCCAATGAGCGAAATCACCCGCGCCACCCCCACCCCTTCGCCCGCCACCGAAGTCCGCTGGTCCGGCCTCACGCACGTCGGCCGCGTGCGGCCCAACAACGAGGATGCTTTCCTCGCGCTCGCCATCGACGGCCGCGAGGTGCGCTACCTCGGGAAAACTGGCCGCGCTGCGCTCGCCGGGCAGGATTTCGTGTTTGCCGTGAGCGACGGCATGGGCGGCGCGAAGTCGGGGGAATTTGCCAGCCGCAGCACGGTCGATCGCGTGACGAGGCTTTTTCCGGGCGCCTTTCGCGCCGCGACCTCGGGCAAGGCCGCGCCATCGGAAGAGCTGTTGCAGGAACTGGTCGCCGCCATTCATGCCGACCTCCTCAAATTCGGTTACGCCTACGAAGAATGCGCCGGGATGGGCGCGACGCTCAGCCTCTGCTGGGTGCGGCCGCACGCGGTCTTTTTCGCGCACCTCGGCGACAGCCGCATCTACCATCTTTCGCGGGCAGGCGTGCTCCGCCAACTCACCGATGATCACACCTACGTCGGCTGGCTGCGCCACAAGGGCGAACTCAACGAGCGCCAGGCCCGCGAGCATCCGCGCCGCAACGTGCTCCAGCAGGCGCTCGGCGCGGGCCACCAATTCGTCGCGCCGCACATCGCCGCCGTCCCGCACCAGCCCGGTGATCGTTTTTTGATTTGCTCGGACGGGCTCGTCGATGGCCTGTGGGATTCGCAGATCGCCGAACTGCTGGGCGCCGCCGACCAACCCGTCGATCAACCGGGCCTTGCACAACGGATGGTCGAGGAAGCCGTGAAAAACTCCGGTCGCGACAACACCACCGCCGTTGTGTTCGAGATCGGCGCGCCACTCGCACCCGCCGCGCCGTGAAGACACTGCTCTTCGTTTACGGCACGCTCAAGCGCGACTGCTGCAACCATGCGCAGCTCGCCGGCCAGCGCTTCATCGGCCCCGCGCGCACCGTGCCCGGCTACCGGCTCTGCGATTTCGGGAGCTATCCAGGGATGATTGCCAACCCGGCTGATTGCGACGGCGTCGCCGGTGAAATCTGGTCGGTCGACGCGACCTGCCTGCGCGCGCTGGATCTTTTTGAGGGTGTGCCCGAAGGGCTCTATCGACGCGAAGCCATCTCGCTGCGAGCGCCCTTCGCGAGCGAAAAAATCGCGACGTTTATCTACAACCAGAGTGTCGTCGGGCGCCGCGACATCGGCTCCGAGTGGATCGACGGCTGAACTCGCAGCCCGCCCTAGCCTTTCAGGCTCTTCTTCGGCACGCGTTTCACGACGACAAACTTCGCGCGAAACAAATCATCGAGCATGTCGCGCACCTCGGTCGGCACGCGTGCCACGAGATCGTTGAGTGCAGGCAGCGGGCTCGCGTCTGAGTTATCGGCCGCCTCTTCCTCCGGTGCTGCGACCACCACCGGCTCTCCACGCTCCCGCGCCTCGGCGCGGAACGACGACTCGACGGCTTCATCCGGCCAGAACGGGGCCATGCCCTCGACCAAGGGAACAGAGTCGGGTTCCTGCGGCGGCTTTTCGCCACCGCTTTCCGGCGGTCCCGGATTCTCCCGGAGATCGGGCACCGCCATTGGCTGGTCCCCCGCCTCCGATTTCCCGTTTCTTGTCTGTCCCTTCGCGCCCAGCCTCGCCTCCAGCCGATCAATCAGTCCTTTTTTTTTTCGCTGCCGTCCGCGGATGACGATGACTCGTCCGCCAGCGCGGCCAGCTCCTTGATCAAGCTGTCGATGGCGCGCGCGCGGCTGGCCTCGACGGCCTTGAGGAGCGTGACCTCAAAATTGATTTTCTCGGCGAGCCCGAGCTTCACACTCCCCTCGCCTTCGCGGAGACCGTCGAGCATCCGCGTGATTTGCTCGGTCGTCATCGGCAGGCCGCCGAGTTGGGCGCTCTTGCCGCCCTGCGCGATGGCGTCGAGCAACGCGACGCGCACCAGCGCCTGCAAATCGATCAGCAGCCGCACGAGATCGCGCCCGGCGGCATCGCTCTCATCGACGATGGCCACGATTTTCCGATGGTCGCCGGCGGCGAGGGCGGCGGCGAGCGCGGCGATTTTTTCCCCGGCGACCAGGCCGTAAACATCCAGCACGTCGGGCTCCGAAATCTCCGCGCCGCAAAACGAAATCATCTGATCGAAGATCGACTGCGCGTCGCGCATCCCGCCGTCCGCGAGCCGCGCGATGCACGCGAGCGCCGTGTCACTGACTTTGATCTTTTCCTCGATGGCGATTTTTTTCAGCCGCTCGACGATCAGGTCGTTGGGAATCGGCTTGAGATCGAAGCGCTGGCAGCGCGACACGATCGTCGGTAAAACTTTCTGCGGGTCGGTCGTCGCGAAGACGAATTTCACGTGCGCCGGCGGCTCCTCGAGCGTTTTTAGGAGAGCGTTGAACGCCGCGGCCGAGAGCATGTGCACCTCGTCGATGATGTAGACCTTGAACTTCCCCTGCGCCGGCGCGTAGCGCACGGTCTCGCGCAGATCGCGCACCTGATCGACGCCGTTGTTCGAGGCGCCGTCGATTTCGATGACGTCGAGATGCGAGCCCTCGGCGATGGCTTTGCAGGCGGGATCGTTGACATCGAAGTCCGCCTTGGGGCCGCCGGTGCAGTTGAGGGCCTTCGCAAAAATCCGCGCCGTCGAGGTCTTGCCCGTGCCACGCGGCCCCACGAAGAGGTAGGCGTGCGCGATGCGGCCGCGGGTGATGGCGTTGGTGAGCGTGCGCACCACGTGGTCCTGCCCGACGAGGTCGGCAAACGTCTGCGGGCGCCACTTGCGCGCGATGACTTGGTAGGTGGAGGACAAGAGGGAGTTGAGAGCTGAGAGTTGAGAGCGGAGAGTTCAAATACTTTCCGACCCTCAACTCTCCGCTCTCAACTTTCGTTTTTTCCAGTGCCACGCACGAAAAATAAAAGTGGCCAGGCACTCCACGGCACTGGGAGAACGTCGTTGCCGTTGCTACCTTCCGGTCCTGGCGGAATTCACGCGTCTGCCCATGCATGGCACCTGGCCGGCGCGAACCATGCGGGCGACGATTTGCAGCGCAACCACTATTTGATCGGACCGTGGCTGAGGCGTCTCGCCTCAGTGGAAACGGCGGCTGGAAAGCCGCCGCTCCGTTTCGCTCACGAGCCGGAATTACCCTTGTCCTTATCCTTGCCCTTGTCGGGCCGCACGAGCGGGCGCAGCGGATCGGCCGCCTTGTTCGCGGCTTTGTTCGCGGCCTTGTTCAATTCGAGCCGCTTTTGGCGTTCGCGCTCCACGCGCTCTTCGGACTCGCGCCGCATCTTGTCGAGTTCGACGCGTTGTTCGGGTCCGAGAACGGCCGCGATATCGCCAAACATCCGCTCGCTCAGGCGCACGCTGTCCCCGAGATATTGCTGCTGCTGACGATCGTTTTCTTGCCGCAGATGTTGAAAATCCTCGCCCCAACGTCCGAGAATCGGCCGGACTTTTTCGCGCTGGTCGTTGGTGAGATTGAGGCGCTGCGCAAACTGCCGCATGAGCGCCACCGAGATTACGCCGCGCGGAGGCGGGACGACATTCGGACCGGGCGGCGGCACGACCGGGCCCGGTTGAACTGGCGGTTGGGTCGGTCGTCCCGTGTCGGGCGCTTGGGCAGCACTGGGCTGCACCACCGTCGGTGTCGCCAGCGCGAGACGCGCCACTTCACTCTCTGCATTTCCGCGCTTCACGGAAGTGCGCAGCGTGAAAAATCCACCGAATACCGCGCCGGCGATGAACACGCCGACGAACGCGAAAATAACTTTCCAAGGCTTGTCCATCCGTCAGTCCGCCAGATCGAGCACGACGGACACCGCGTCGGTTACCGGAGTCGTTTCAAGTTCCTCAACGCCGGTGAACGCGGAGCCAGGGCCGGAGAGAAACGCCTGATAGTTTGCCGCCACGCTGGCGACGGCGAGGAGGCAAGCGATGCCGAGCGCGCGGAGCGACAGGCGCTCCACCGCCGACACCATGCGTGTCTCCGTCGCGAAGGCCAAGGCGGCGAGCCGAGTGGCAAAACCATAGGGCGCGGAGCTATCGCGCGTGTCGCGCACGGTGCGGGCCGCCGAGTTGAGGCGCATCCAAGGATGGCGCGGGTCGTGGGTGTTTCGATTCATGATTGTTCCTTGCGTTGTAGTTCTTGAAAGAGCTTCTGCAACTTCCGTCTGGCGCGGAAGGCGCGGACTTTGATGAGCGATTGGTTCCAGCCCGTGAGCGTCGCGATTTCCGCGATGGTTTTTTGCTCGAGATCGAGGAGGCGGAGGACGAGCTGGTCGTCGGGCTTGAGCTGGCCGAGGAGCTTGTGGACCAGCTCGTGCGCGGCCATGGCGTCGTTGGCCGGGACATCGTTTTCGTTGGTCATCACGGCGTCGAGCAGGTCGGCCTCGTTTTCCGAAAGGTCGGCCCAGCGGAATTCCGGGCGGCGCTTCTGCGCGCGCAGGTGATCGATGCACGTCGTGACCGCGATGCGCGACACCCAGTGCGGAAACGGGACCGCGCCCTGAAATTGTGCGAGCCGGGTAAACATCTTCATGAACACCTCCTGGGCGAGATCCTCCTCGAGGACTCGGCGCGGCAGGTGCGAACGCACAATACGGATGACAAGCGGGTAAAGGTGATCGACCAGCTCACGCGCAGCCAGCTGATCGCGCTGGCGCACCCGGTCGAGGCAGCCAGCCAGATCGAACGGCGGCTCGGCTTCGTCAGGCATGGGCGGATGGAGGCGAGGACATGCACGGCAGGCAAGACGTGCCTTGCGCGGGTGGGTTACGATCGGCGAGCTGCAAGCCGGAACCGGCCCTTGACTTGTCGCGCGCGGCGCGGCAACCACCTGACCTTCGGATGCACGTTTTGACTCAGGCCCTTCGACTTACTTTCGCGCACGACCTTTGAGGACGCCGCCTAGCGGCCGGTCGTGCGTTGGGCTGTTTTCCCTTTCGCCGCGATCCGCGGTGTGCTGATAATCCGCCCGGTTTTCCACCGGCGGTCTCCCGCTCAGAGTCCATTCAAGTTCGTAAAAATTTTCGGTCATGCAAACTGCTCCCGTCACCAAATACCGGCCCTTCCCGCCCGTCGATCTGCCCCACCGCCAGTGGCCCACCCGCACGCTCACGCAGGCCCCGATCTGGTGCAGCGTCGATCTCCGCGATGGCAACCAGGCCCTCGCCCAGCCCATGAGTGTCGAGGAGAAGCTCGAATACTTCGAGATGCTCGTGAAAATCGGTTTTAAGGAAATCGAGGTCGGCTTCCCCTCCGCCTCGCAGATCGAGTTCGATTTCTGTCGCCGGCTCATTGAGGAGAAACGCATCCCCGACGATGTCGCGATCCAGATTCTCTGCCAGTGCCGCGAGGAGCTGATCGTGCGCAGCATCGAGGCGCTGCGCGGCGCGAAGAACGCCATCTTCCATCTCTACAACTCCACTTCGCCCGCGCAGCGGAAGCACGTCTTCAAAGCGTCTCGCGCCGACATCGTGAAGATCGCCACCGACGGCGCCGCGTGGGTGAAAAAATATTCCCGCCCGCTCGTCGCCACCGGCACGCGGATGCGTTTCGAATATTCGCCGGAGAGCTTTTGCAGCACGGAGCTCGATTTCGCCTTGGAGATTTGCGAGGCCGTCACCGACGTCTGTCAACCCACCGTGGCGGACAAAATCATCCTCAATCTCCCCGCGACCGTCGAATACGCCACGCCCAACGTCCACGCCGACCAGATCGAGTGGATGTGCACTCATTTCACGCGCCGCGATCGCACGCTCATCTCGCTGCACACGCACAACGACCGAGGCACCGGCATCGCCGCGACCGAGCTGGCGCTGCTCGCCGGCGCAGACCGCGTCGAGGGCACGCTCTTCGGCAATGGCGAGCGCACCGGCAATCT
>JANXSC010000308.1 GCA_025352845.1 Opitutaceae bacterium | reverse complement strand
ATCCCGTCGGGCCCGAAGGCGAGGCAGCCGCCGGTGTGGTTTTGCGTGACCGCGGGAATCTCGATCAACACGCGCGGCGCTTCTCCGGAGTCGCTGCGCAAATCCGCCGCCGCCCGCCGCTCGGCAATCAGCGTCGCGATGCCGCCGCCGTCGGCGATCTGGTATTTCAGGAAGTAGCGGCGGTTCGCGCGAAACTGCGGGTGAAACGCGACGCCGAGCAGGCCATTGGGCCCGCGCTGCGAAAATACCTCGGCGGAGAAATCGGCGAAGAGCGACTTCGCGTAACCGTCCGCATTTTTTTCGAGCAGCCAGATTTTCCCCGACTGGTGCGCGACAAGAAACGCACCCCCGCTGCCCGGCACCGCGCCCATCCACGTGAGGCCGAGACGCACATCGCCCGGCTGGCGCACGACAGTGTGCGGGAAGCGCATCGCCTCGGGGATCAGCGGGCGCAACACGGCGGGCTTTGCGAGCATCGTGATCTCGTCGGGCATGCCGCGATTCGCGCTGAGCGAGTTCATGGGCTGTTTGAGGCTCGCGAGAAATTCCACGAGGTCGGTGAACTCCGCCACCGTGAGCGCCGCGTGCAGCCCTTCCGGCATGAGCGAGATCGGACTCGCGCGTTGCTCCTTGATGACGGCAGACGGGATGGAAATGAGTTTTCCGTCCGCGCCCATCAGCTTGATCGCCTCGGCATCGGAACTCTTCACCACACCGTAGAACGATTCGCCCGACTTGGTCTCGATAATCGTCGCGCCATAGCCAACCGCGATGGTCGCCGACGGTTCGAGGATCGCGGTGATCAAGTCGCGGCGCGGCAGCGCGTCACCCACGGCCTGCAAATCCGGGCCGGCTTTGCCGCCCTTGCCGTCAATCGTGTGGCAGGCCGCGCACGCCGCCCGATCGGTCGCGAAGAAAAGAGCGCGGCCGCGCTGGACATTACCGTCCCGCACGGTGGCCCAGTCGCGATACGCTTTCACCGGCCGTGACTCGGCGGCACCCGCAGCGCTAATCGCCACGACGACGACAGCGAGCCAAACGCCCGCGTGAAGGCGCCGCCGCGATCCGAGTTCGCGCGTGGAGCTCACGGTTGTTTCCGTTTGTTTTTCTTCGCTGCTGGCGCATCGGCGCCGAGCGGAAGGTCGGTCATCGCGAGGCGGCGGTTCTCTTCGTCCTGCCGTTTCCACAGGGCCTCAAGTTCGCGGATTTTTTCCGGACGCGAGGCGGCGAGATTTTTCGATTCACCGCGATCAGTCGTGAGGTCGTAGAGTTCCCAGTCGCCCTTCGCGAGGGCGACAAGTTTCCAGTCGCCGGCGCGGATCGCGCGGTTGTCCTCGTGCTGCCACCAGAGGAATTCGTGCGGCACGGTGACATCCTTCGCGAACGCCGGCACAAGACTGCGGCCGGGCGACGGCGGCACGGCGTGGCCCTTGATGGTCGAGGGAATTTTTGCCCCGGAGAGCTCGAGCAGCGTCGGCACGACATCGATGAGGTGCGTGGGCGTGTGGCGCAGTTCGCCGCGCGCGGCGATGCCGGCGGGCCAGTGCGCGATGAGTGGCGTGGAGATGCCACCCTCGTGGACCCATGTCTTGTGGCGGCGGAAGGGCGTATTGCTCGCACTCGACCAGCCGGGCCCGAGGCAGAGAAACGTTTTTGCCGAACCCATCGGCGCCGCGGGATCGTGGCCGTCGCCGCGCACCATCATCTCGGCGCTCGCGCCGTTGTCGGAGGCGAAGAGGATCAGCGTGTTCTCGTAGGCGCCCATCGCCTTGAGTTGCGCGATCACGCGGCCGATTTCCTGGTCCATGCGGTCCACCATCGCGGCGTGGATGGCCATCTTGGCGGCCTGAAATTTTTGCTGCGACGGCGTGAGGCTGGCCCACGGCACGGGGCGGTTCACCTCGTCGGGACCGAGCTTCGTGATGTCGTCGGGAAACGCATAGGGCGGGCCCACGTCGCGCTCGAAGGCGGGCTTGGGGTGCGAGGCGATGCCCATTTTTTTCAGGCGCGCGTAGCGCTCGGCGGACATCACGTCCCAGCCGCGCGCATAGGTGTCTTTGTATTTCGCGATGTCGGCGGCGGGCGCGTGCAGCGGAAAATGCGGCGCGGTGAAGCACAGGTAATGGTAGAACGGGCGGCCGGAAAATTTCGCCGCGTGCTCCTGCAGGCACTGCACCGCGTGCTCGGCGGCGGCGGTGGTGACGTAGTAGTCCGGCGTCTGCACATTGGGCACGCCGTCGTCGGTGTTGCCCGGGGCCTTGAAGAAATTGCTCTGTCCGCCGCCAATCTCGAAGCTGTGATCGAAACCGTTTTCGAGCGGCCGACCGTCGATGTGCCACTTGCCGGAATGGTAGGCGCGGTAGCCGAGCGGCTGCAGGAAATTCGTGACGAGCGGCGCCCACGCCGGCCGGATGCCGCGATTGCCGCCGCCGCTCGCGACGCCCGGCACGGTGTCGCGCCGCACCTGCTGCGCGTAGTAGCCCGTCGTAATCGCGGCACGCGACGGCCAGCAGCGCGCCGTGTTATAGGCCGACGTGAAGCGCAGCCCGCCCTGCGCCAGCGCATCGAGGTTCGGCGTCGCGATCTCGCCGCCGTAGCAGCCGAGATCGGAATAGCCGAGATCGTCGGCGAGGATGACGAGGAGATTGGGCGGCGCGGCAACGGACGCCACTGCGGTGAAAACGAAAGCAATGGCAGCGACGGGGGTTCTCATAGGGCGGGTGCCAATCAACCGCGTCGCACCACGCCGACGCAAGCGCGCGGATCAAACCGCGCCGAATGGGTGCAGCTCAGTTTCTTGCAAACGCAGGGGCGCGCCTCGTGCGCGCCTTCTCCGAAACAGGCGCGGACGAGCCGCGCCCCTTGTTGCCACGAAACCCACCGTCTGGGCAAGAAACTGAGATGCGCCCGCCGAATGCGCGCCCGGCGCGGGAGATTGGCACGCGCAGCACGGGAACGCCGATGTTGGGAAAATGCCCGGGGCTTCGCCACGGAGGGGTTCACCTTGTCCGGCTGCGCTACGACACCGCGCCGAGTCGGCCGCGCCGCGGGGACTGAACCGGCGATCTGCCGGATGCGGATCTCAATCTTTCGTAACGGCTCCAACGGATGACTTCGTGCGGGGCGATCCCACTTGACGTCTCATGCGCGCCACCGAGGCCGATCGCTCGGACTATCCGTTTCTCTTCACGGCGACGCCTATTCGCCCTTCTTTTTCTCCAGCCGGTCCATCTTGAAATTGATCGGCTGGCCGGCGAGGGCGCGGCGGTAGTTTTCGAGCTGTGGATCGCTCGTGCGCTCCATGTAGCCGAGGAGTTGCGCCTTCATGCGCGCGACGTCGGCGGCGTAGGCGGGGTTGGCGATTTCGTTGCGGCGCTCGCCCGTGTCCTGCGTGAGGTCGTAGAACGCGAGCACTTCGCCGTGGAGGAGTTGATCGACGCGGCCCTTGATTTTCGGATCGGTTTTCGCGGCCTCGGCCATCGCGTTGTAACTGAGGCCGGACATCGCCTCGACGCGGAAGCTGGCGTCGGGTGAAGCCCAGGCGTGGAAAATCAGCGCTCGGTCGAGTGTGCGCACGCAGCGCTGGGGGAAAAATATCCCGCTGCTCACGCTGTTCACGTTGGTGAACACGTGGTCGCGGTCGGGCTGCGTTTCGCCGCGCAGGAGCGGCAGCAGCGAACGGCCGTCGAGGCCGGCGGGCGCGGGCACGCGGAGCACCTCGAGCAGTGTCGGCATGAGGTCCACGCTCGAGGTGAGCTCGGCGCGCTGCTGCGGCGCGCCCATGCCCGGCCAGCGGATGAGCAGCGGCGATTTAGTGCCGTTGAAATAGACCGTGGCCTTGGAAAACGGAAACGACATGCCGTGGTCGCTCATGAAGATCACCACGGTGCGTTCCGCTTCGCCCGAATCGCAGAGCGCGGCCATCACCTGCGCGAAACTCAGGTCGAGGCGCTTGATGCTGCTGTAGTATTGCGCGACTTCGCGGCGCACACCGGGGATGTCCTCGAGGAACGACGGCACGGTGACGTCCGCGGGCTTGAGCGGAACGACGACGCCTTCCTTTTCGTTGGGCTCGTCGCCGTTGACACCGTCGTCGTTTTTCTTCGCGGCTTTTTTCTTCTGCTTCGCAGCGCCCTGTTCCGCGCCGTAGAACGGGCGGTGCGGGTCGGTGATGTTGCAGTTGATGAAAAACGGTTTGTGCGCGGACTTCGCGGCGGCGAGCGCCTCGCGCATTTGTTGGCCGAGCAGCTCGGGATTTTTGCCGGAGCCCATGAACTTTGCGTCCCACGGGAAACAACTCTCGGGCATCATGTGCGGGAGCTTGTTGATGCCAGCGGCGAAGTAGCCGGCGGCCCGCAGCACGGTGACGAGCGTGGGCACGTCGGGGCGAATCGGCTCGAAGCCAAGCGCACCGTTGCGATGCGGCACGCGGCCCGTCATGAACGCGGAGCGCGACGGCTGGCAAATCGGCGCGGAGACAAACTGGTTGAGGAACTTGTGACTCGTCGCGGCGAAGGCATCGAGGTTCGGCGTAAGCTTGAGCGGGTTGCCGGTCCAACCGGGCGAATCGAAGTTCATGTCGTCGGCCGTGATGAACAGAACGTTCAGCGGGCGGTCGGCGGCAAGCGCGGCAGTGGCGAGCGAAACGATCAGGAAGAGCGGGCGAAGGAGGGCCATCGGGTGGAGGAAATAAAGAGTGGTGGCGCGAAATCTGTGCGGCTCAATTCATGGCTGCTTCTTCTGGGGCGCGGCCTTTTTTTGCGCGGCTGGTGCGGCGGAAGCGGGTGTGCGCTTGTCGTCGAGGTTGAGTTCGAGGCTCGCGGGATCGAGCGCGACACGCACGCCGTCGGCGGGAACGGGCAGGCGCGCCGACCAGAGGATGCCGTTGAGCACGAGCGTGCGCTGGCTCTCGTATTCCCAGCTCTGGTGGAGATCGGCGCCGGTGAAACTGAAACCGCGGCCGCCGTCGGGACGCTGGTAAGCCCAGGCGATCACTTCGTCGCGGCCGTTGTGTTTTTTCGCGTCGGTGGTGGAGCGCGATTTGTCGGGCACGGCGCCGAGGAGGAGCGGCGTGACGCCTTTTTCGGCGAAGTGGAGATTGTAGAGCCAGCCGTCGGCGGGCGCGCCGAAGGGCTTCACGCCGCGCGTGACCTCGTGCGCGGCGATGTTTTTGAACTCCATGTCCCAGTGGCCGCGGCTCCCGATGTCGGCGTGATAGACGCCGCCGAGCCAACCCTTGATTGCCGCGCCATCGGGGCCGGCGGGAAAATCCATCGCCTGATGCAGGAGCACGAGACCAGCGCCGCCGTCCATGAGTTTTGCGAACGCGGCCCAGCGCTGCGGCGTGGCGAAGGGCTGCTTGCCGCCGCCGTCACCGTAGTAGACGACGCAGCGCGCGCCCTCGAGCACGCGCTCGTTCCTCGGCCACTCGCGCGCGAGCACGGGCCAGACACCGGGCTGCTGCTTCAACCAGTCAAGCAGCAGCGCGCAGCCCGCGAAATACTCGTGCGCCATCGCCTTGCTGCTCGGCCCGCCGGCGAGAATCACGATTTTAGCGAGGCCGGGACGCGGGGCATCGACCTCCAGCGGGACGCGCGACTGGTCGTAGGAGGGGGCGGCGAATGCGAGCACGGTGAGCGCGCTGAAGATGAGGAGGCGTGGGAGCATGGGAGAAACGTGGACGAGGCATCTCGCCTCGTGGGAATTTGCGATCGGTGCGGGAGCGGGCGGAGAAACAGAAACGAGGCGGGACGCCTCTTCCACGTTAAGGCTACGCCGGCAAAATGCCCTGCCAGCCTGAGCGGAACGACGGACGCTTGATCAGCGGCGCAGCCCCGGGGGCGTTTGTCGCGCGCAGCGCGGCATAGTCCCACTCGAGTTTTTTCCCGGCGCGATAGGCGACATTGCCGAGGTGGTTGCACTCGGTGGTCCAGCCGGAGTATTGGAAATTCGAGCCGGGCACCGGGCCGTTGCCCTTGGCGAAGTTGACCCATTCGACCCAATGGCCGGGCGAGCGCGGAATCCGCGCGGGCGGCGGCGTGAAGCCCGCGAATTTCTCCTCGGGTAGCAGCTTGCCGTTGCCGAGCAGCATGCCCTTGTCCCCGATGAAAATGCTCGAGCGGTTGCCCCACGCGGGCGTCCAGCCCGGCGGCTTGGAATCGCCCTGGTGCCAGACGAGCTTGAGCGCGGGCTGCGCGCCGGTCGCCGCGAAGCGGAACGTCGCCATCAGCGTCGCGGGCGCGAGTTCCGGGTGCGGCGTAGGGACGTTGGGCGACGAGGCCTCGACGGAAATCGGCGCGAGCACGCGGTTGCCCTTGGCGTCGGTCCGCCAGAGGTCGAGCACGGTGAAGGGCACATCGTTGTCGTGGCTGCCGAGGTCGCTCATCGTGCCGTTGGCAAAATCCCACCAGCGATACCAGCGCGGACCGGGAAAATACGTCGCGTGGAACGGCCGCATGGGCGCGGGGCCGATCCACAAATCCCAATTCATATGCGCGGGCACGGGCATGTCCTCCTTGAAGCGCTCGACGATCTGGGTGCCGTTGTAGAAGCCGTGGGGCTTGTCGAATTTCTCGGCAGACGCGGCGTCTTGCAGGCCCCACGCTCGATCGGCCCACACATGCACTTCGCGCACCGGTCCGATCACGCCGGTGTCGAGGATCTCGCGCAGAGTGCGGCGCGCGGCGGAGGCGTGGCCTTGGTTGCCCATCTGCGTGGAGAGCTTCGGGAACTTCGCAGCCGTCTCGCGGAGCAGGCGCGTTTCCCAGATGTTGTAGGCGAGCGGCTTCTCGCAATACAGGTGCTTGCCATGGGTGAGCGCGAGCCACGCAGCAAAGACGTGCGTGTGCTCCGCGGTGGACACGACGACCGCGTCGAACTCGTTCGCATGATCGAACACGCGGCGGAGATCGACGATCTTGCGGGCCTTGGGAAAACGCAGGCCGGCGCCATCGAGCGTCTGCTGGTTGATGTCGCAGAGAAGGACGACATTTTCGTCGGGGTGCGCGCCGGGCTCGCCGCCGAGTTCGGCCAGCGCACGCGCGGCGTTTTTCTGCGCGGCGGCCGGGGCGGTGGCGGCGGAAAGGGTCAGCTCGCTGAGACTGGAGTTGGCGCGCCCGCCGGCGCCGATGAAGGCGATGTTGAGCCTGCTGTTGAGGTTCTGCCCGCGAAGGAAGGCGGGCGCGCCGGCGACGACGCCAGCGGTGACAAGGGAACGACGGAGGAATTTGCGACGCGAGATTGCCGGTGACGGGCGGAGTTTCATGGGACGTGAGGGGGGTAGCGGAACTCTCGCGTCATCCGCCAGCCGGG
This sequence comes from Opitutaceae bacterium, assembly GCA_025352845.1. Classification (GTDB taxonomy): domain Bacteria; phylum Verrucomicrobiota; class Verrucomicrobiia; order Opitutales; family Opitutaceae; genus ER46. Next base: position 10,089 of record JANXSC010000308.1, on the reverse strand, counting down.
CGCAAACCACAAAAGTCGGCGCGATTCGCGGCTCGCGCCGCGGGAGATTCGCGCCACGCTGCGGGCATGAACCGCCGGACGTTCCTCTCCGTCGCCGCGGGCACCGCCGCCGCCGCGATTCTCTCCCCCGCCCTCGCCGCCGCTGCGCCGAAGCGAAAGCTCCGCAAGGCGATCATGTATTCCACGATCGGTGTGAAAGGCCCGGTGCTCGAAAAATTCCGCGCGATGAAGGCCGCGGGCTTCGAGGGCGTGGAGCCGATGGGCGCGATGAACCGCGACGAAGTGCTCGCGGCGCTGAAGGAAACCGGCCTAGAGGCCGCGAGCGTGTGCGACCACATCCACTGGGTAAAGCCGCTCTCCGCGCCCGACGAGGCGACGCGCCAGTTGGGCTTCGACGGCCTCGTCCACAGCCTGCGCGACGCCCACGCCTACGGCGCGACCAGCGTGCTGCTCGTGCCCGGCGTGGCCCGCGACGGTGTCACCTACGAGCAATGTTGGGAACGCTCCATCGCGGAAATCAGGAAGGCGATATCCGTTGCACGCGATCTCGGCGTGAAAATCTCCATCGAGAATGTCGGCAACAATTTCATCACCACGCCACAGCAGGCGGTGGACTACCTCGACGCGATCGACAGCGAGTGGGTCGGCTGGCACTTCGACATCGGCAACGTGGGCCGCACCGGATTTCCTGCCGAAAAATGGATTGATGCGCTCGGCCGGCGCATCGCGCGCATCCACGTGAAGGATTTCCGCGCCGCGCCCGCCGCTGACGCAACGAAGGCCGGCGACCGCCCGAAGCTGCTCGACGGTGACACGAACTGGCCCGCCGTGATGGCCGCGCTCGATCGCGCCGGCTACAGCGGCTGGGGCATCTCGGAGCAGCCGGGGCACCAGGCGGCGGATGTCGCAAGCGCGAGCGATCTCGCGGCGCGGATGGGGCGGATTTTCGCGCTCTAAGCGCAGGCCGGACTCATCCCAAAATATCCCGCACCACGTGCCCGTGCACGTCGGTCAACCGGAAGTCGCGGCCGTCGTGGCGGAAGGTGAGTTTTTCGTGGTCAAGGCCGAGTTGGTGGAGGATGGTCGCGTGGAGGTCGTGCATGTGGACCTTGTTCTCGATCGCGAAGTGGCCGAAGTCGTCGGTCTCGCCATACGCGAAGCCGGGTTTGAAACCACCGCCGGCGAGCAGCACGGAAAATCCCGTGGGGTTGTGGTCGCGGCCGGTGCCGTTTTTCTCGGCGTAGGGCGTGCGGCCAAACTCGCTGCCCCACCACACGATGGTGTCGTCGAGCAGCCCGCGCGCCTTGAGATCGCGCAGGAGGCCGGCGACGGGTTTGTCCACGCGCACGGCGTGGTCCTTGTGCTTCGGGAGATTCGAGTGCTGGTCCCACGCGGGATTGTTGGTGTTGTCCGAGTAGTTGACCTGAATGAAACGCACGCCGGATTCCGCGAGCCGCCGCGCCATCAGGCACTGCCGGCCGTAGTCGTCGGTCGGCTCCTCGCCGATGCCATAGAGCGCGAGCGTCGCGGCCGATTCTTTGGAAAGGTCGAGAGTGTCGGGCGCGTGGTTTTGCAGGCGCCACGCGAGCTCGTAGGAATTCGCGACCGCCTCGAGTTCGTAGTCGCCGGGCTTCGCGCGGAGCTGCTCCTCGTTCATCGCGCGCACGAGCTCGAACTGCCGCTGCTGTTCCGCCGTAGTGAGGCCCGGATTACGCACGTTGCGCAGGCCGGCTTCGACCGCACGCTGACCGGAGCGGCCAATCGCGGTGCCCTGAAACACGGAGGGGAGAAACGCGTTGCCGTAGTTGCGCGGGCCGCCGTTCGCGAGCGTGGGGCTGAGCGCGACGAACGCGGGGAGATTTTCGTTTTCCGAACCGAGGCCGTAGGAAACCCACGCGCCCATCGAGGGGCGGATGAGATTCGTCGAGCCGGTGTGGAGAAACAGCGTCGCCGGTCCGTGCGCCACGCCCTCGGTGTGCATCGAGCGCACGACGCAATACTCGTCGGCGAGTTCGGCCAGGTGCGGAAACAGGTCCGACACCCAACGCCCCGACTGCCCGCGCTGCTTGAAATCCCACATCGGTTTCATCACGCGGCCGGTCGCGCCGACGCCCGTGCGCGCGATGTTTCGCTGATCGAGAAACTCGCGCATCTCGCCGTCGCGCGCGTAAAGCGTCGGCTTGTAGTCGAAGCTGTCGACGTGGCTCACGCCGCCGCCCATGAAGAGAAAAATCACGCGCTTCGCCCGCGCGGGAAAATGCCCCGGATGAGCCGCGAGCGGATTCGCCGCGCTGCGCGCCGCAGCCTGCGCAGCGAGGCCCGCGAACGCCATGTAGCCGAAACCGCACGCGAGTTGTTGCAGCGCCTGACGGCGGGTGAGAAATGAATTTGGAGTCGGGTTCATGGCGGGAGGTAACAAACCTAATCTGGAACTCAGGAAATCAGGAACCATCCCGCCAACGGAGCCCGTGTTTTTTCCTGATTTCCTGAGTTCCAGATTTTCATGATGGGCATTCAGTCGAGGTAACGAAAATCCACGGAGGCAAAGAGGGATTGATGGAATTGCGCCCAGATTTCAACGCTCCCGGCGTGCACGAAGTCCAGCGCCAGCGTGCGTTCCCGCGCCGTGGGCGCGCGACCGAGTGCGACGCGATACGCCTCCTCCACGCGCGCGCTGTCCGTGCGGTCGGCGGATGCAAGCGTGCGTTGCGCCGCAAGCTTCGCCTGCTCGGTCATCCAGGGGTGGTTCATCAGGAAAAGCGCCTGCGGCGCGACCACGGACGCCGCGCGTTGGCCAACGGAAGCGTTGATGTCGGCAAAATCGAAAACCTCGAACAGCTCCAAGCGCCGGTTGCGAAACGCCGGCGTGTAGAGGCTGCGCCGCGTGTCGGCGAAGACGTAGCCATACTCGCTCGTCGTCGCCGCGCTGATGTTCGGACCGCCGACGGTGAGGTCGAGCCGGCCGCTCGCGGCGAGGATGGCATCGCGGATTTCCTCGGCTTCGAGGCGGCGGCGGTTCGCGTGGGAGAAAAGGCGATTGTCCGGATCGAGGCGCGCGGCGTCGGGCGTCGCGCCGGCGGCGAGCCGGTAGGTGCGCGAGAGCACGATGGCGCGCACGAGTTTTTTGATCGACCAGCCGTCGGCGACGAATTGCCGCGCGAGATGGTCGAGCAGGGCGGGATGCGAGGGCCGCTCGCCCGTCGTGCCGAAATTATCGACCGTGCGCACGAGGCCCGCGCCCAGGAGCCAGGCCCAGGTGCGATTGGTAATCACGCGCGCGGTGAGCGGATTCTCCGCGCTCGCGATCCAGTCGGCGAGTTCGCGTCGGCCGCTTTCGGTCGCGGAAAACTGCGGCATCTCGCCCGGCGTGGCGACCTGGAGGAAACCGCGCGGAACTTTCGCGCCGAGGTTGCGCGCGACGCCGCGGATGCGGATCTCGGTGTCGCCGATTTCGCCGGCGGCTTCGCGCACGCTCATCGCGAGTTCGCGCTTCGGGCCGGCGGTCGTGAGTTTTTTCAATTCCGCCTCGAGGCGCTTCAGCTCGGCGGCATTCTTGCGCGCTGCGGGATCGACCAGCTCGGCCATCGTCTTTGTGACGGCGGACTTCGCAACGCCGGCTGTGCCGGCGAGCACGGCCGGAAGGAGATCGGCGCGCGGCTCGATCGGGATCAGTTGCAGCGCATCGACGATCACGTAGCCGGTCGTGCCTTCGGTGGAGACGAGCACGTAGCCCGCGCCGTCCTTCTCGAAGCGAAATGTCCCGAGGCTTCCGAAGCGGCCGTCGACCGAGGGACGCTCGCGCTGGTTGAGAACGACGGCGCTTTCCCCGTCGGCGTGGAGGATGGTGATGGGCGTGTTGGTCGAGCGGCTCTCGGCGGCGTTGTAGGCCAGGCGGACCTCGTAGCGGCCGGTCTGCGGAATGACCGGCGTAAACGTGACCGTGCGTTTCCCTTTCTCGGCGTTGTCGTCCGAAAGATAACCCTCGCCCACGAAGCCGGGCATCGCGGTCGAGTGCTTCCACTCGCCCACGACTTTCGCCTGCGTGTCGTCGAGCACGATGCCGGGCAGGCTCGCGGCGGTGACGCTTTTCGCGAGCGACGCATTGCCCGCGGCGGCGCGAAGTTTGCCGATTTGCTTTTCGAGCGTGGCGATTTGCGCCTCGTGCGCGACGATCTCCGTTTCGACCGCGGGATCGGCGGGGAGCGTGGCATCCACCCACTTGGCGACGTTGTCGGTGTAATTGTGCAGCGTGTGCGTGCTGCGGAGAATACCGGCGAGCGCGTAGTAGTCGCGATTCGGGATCGGATCGAACTTATGGTCGTGGCAGCGCGCGCAGCCAATCGTCATCCCGAGAAACGCCTTGCCGAGCGTGTCGATCTGCTCGTCGAGGATGTCCATGCGGAGCGCGTCTTTGTTCTGCTCCTCGTAGTTGGTCGGGCCGAGCGCGAGGAAAGCCGTCGCGGTAATTTGGCGGCGTTTGTCCTCCGGCGTCGCAGCGGGCAACAGATCGCCGGCAAGCTGCTCGCGGACGAAACGGTCGAACGGCACATCGCGGTTGAACGTCTCGACGACGTAGTCGCGGTAGCGCCACGCGTCCTTGAACAGCAGCGTGCGCCCGCCGCCGCTCGATTCCGCGAAGCGCGCCACATCGAGCCACCGCCGGCCCCAGCGCTCGCCGAACTGCGGCGCGGCGAGCATCGCATCGACGACACTCGCGAACGCGCCTGCCGTCGGCCGCACATCGCGCACGAACGCCTCCAATGCCTCGGGTGTCGGCGGCAACCCGGTGAGGTCGAACGACGCGCGGCGAAACAGCGCCGCGCGATTCGCGTCGGGCGCGGGCGTCAGGCCCTTGCTCTCCCATTCCGCAGCGATGAAGCGATCGATGTCGGTGCGCGGCCAGTTTTTCGTCGTCGGCGATGCGGCGGGCACGTCGGATTTCGCAGGAGGAATGAAGGCCCAGAATTTCCTTCCTTCCGCAACCGTGAGTCCGACTTGTTTCGGTTTTGCGGCGGCAGTGTCCGGCGTCGCCGCGCTCGCCATCGCCGCGTCGGGCCCCGGCGAGCCACGTTTCACCCACTCTTCCAATAACGCGGTTTCGGCATGCGTGAGCTGGGACTTCGGCGGCATCGCCTCGAACTCAAGGCCAGTGTAACGCACCGCCTTGATGAGCGGGCTGCCCTCGACGTTGCCCGGCACGACCGCCGGCCCCGAGTCGCCGCCGCGGCGCCAGCCTTCCGTGTGATCGAGGCGGAGGCCGGCCTTGATTTTCTTCCCCTCCGAGTGGCACTCGTAGCAACGCTCGACGAGGAGCGGGCGGATCTTTTTTTCGAAGAACTCAAGGTCGCCGGCGTCGGCTCCGCGGATGCTTCCGCCGAGCAGCGCCAGCGCGGCAATCACGGCGGGAAACGAAAAACAGGAGAGCATTGGGGTAAACAGGCCTTCGCTCGGAAGACCGAAGGAAGCAAGTCCACGAGCAAAAGCGCGCCAAGGCGCGAAATCAAGGAGGCAGGCGTGGTGCCAGACCGCACGCGCGCATTTCAGTTTCTTGCAGTAGGGGCGCGCCTCGTGCGTGCCTTTTCCGGAACAGCCGCGGACGAGCCGCGCCCCTGCGAAACCCACCGCGTGGGCAAGAAACTGAGATGCACCCAGACCTCACGACGCGCTTGGCGATTGCGAACGAGGGCGGTCCGTCTCCCACTTCTGCCCAGCCCCATGAGCCATTTCATCCCCTACCGAATCCTCCTCTTCACGCTCGCGACCGAACTCGGCCTCGCTGCCGCGCCAATCCAGCACGAGTTTCTCGCGATCGACGAGGGGCTCGCGCAGTTGCTGCATATCGACGAGCGCAACCCCGCGAAAAACTGGATCGTGCCGACGGGTCACCCACAGGCGCGCGACCTGCAGCTCGTCGGTGGCGGGCGCGTGCTGGTCGGCCACGACGCGGGCTACGCCGAATTTGAAATCGCGACGGGCAAGATCGTGAAGGATGTCGCGAGCTACAAGGGCGTGACGTCGGCGCGCCGCCTGGCGAACGGCCATACACTCCTCGCGGGCGCGAAACTCGATGGCGAGAAAACCGTCGTCGTGCTCGAAATCGACGCCGCCGACGTGGTGAAAACCAAAACGGTTTTCCCCGCCATCTACGTCCGACTCATCCGCGAGACCGCGCAAGGCACGTGGCTGATGGCAAACGACGCGACGATCCGCGAAGGCGATCGCACCGGAAAGATTCTGCACGAGTGGCCGGTCCCCGGTTTCAAAAATTCATGGAAAGCCGTGCGTCTGCCCGACGGTCGCACGCTGGCGTCAGCCGGCTACGGCGCGTTCCTGGTCGAGCTGGACGCGGACGGCGTGGTCACGCGGAAATTCGCCGAGAAAGAAAAAATGCCGGCCGCGGTAAACGCGAATTTCTACGCCACGTTCCAACTGCTGCCCAACGGCCACATCGTGCTCGCCAACTGGCAGGGCCACGGCCCCGGCCACGGTGCCTCCGGCGTGCAGTTGTTCGAACTCGATGCGCGGGCGCAAATCGTCTGGCAGTGGAGCGAGGCGAAACTCATCTCCTCGCTCCAAGGCGTGCTCGTGCTCGACGGGCTCGACATTTCGAAGCTCCACGATGAACGCCGCGGCGTCATGGCGCCGGTGGCGACACCGTGATCTCCGGCTGCTTGCGATATCCGCATCCGCTCCACAATTCCCCATTGCGTGTGGCCGTCGCCCGCTATCCCCTTGAAAAATGAAACGCCCGTCCCCCGCCCGCGTCTCACGAGAGCCATGGCTTTAAGATTCCTCCGGCTGGCCGCCCTCGGCTCACTCGCCGTCTGGCTCGGCGGCATCCTCACCGCCCAGGAAGCCCGCGTGCGGCGCGTGCCCGAGGTCTCGATGCCGAGGGCGATCGACAGCAACAGCCCCGCCTTCTGGCGGGACGGCCGGCTGTTCTGGTTCGGTTCCAACGGCGGCCCGTGGCTCAGCTCCGGACCCGATCAATTTGGCCCGTGGGAGACGCGCAGCGTCCCGCTGGTGTCCCTCAACGCCCAACCCCACTGGCTGGAATCGGTCTGGCCGGACGACGATGGCAGGATCTTCGGCTGGTATCACACCGAGCCGATTGGGCTCGTGCCCGGCTCGACGCTGACCGCGCCGAAAATGGGCGCCGTCGTGTCCACTGATGGCGGTGCCACGCTGCGCGATCTCGGCATCTTGCTGGAGTCGGGCGACGCGCTCGATCCCGCGGCGCGGAACGGCTACTTCGCCGGCGGTCACGGCGACGGGACCGTCATCCATGATCGGCCGCGTGCGTATTTCTATTTCTTCTTCGGCAACTACGGCGGTGCTGCGGAAAGCCAGGGCGTGTGTGTCGCGCGCATGGCCTACGAGGATCGCGCCAACCCGGCGGGCAAGGTGTGGAAGTATTTCAACGGCGCGTGGCGCGAGGCCGGGCGCGGCGGGCGCGTGACGCCCATCTTCCCGGTGCGCCGGCCCTGGGCGAACACGGATCCGGATGCGTTCTGGGGGCCGTCGGTGCATTGGAACACCTATCTCAACTGCTTCGTGATGCTGCTAAACCACGCCGCCGGCGAACCCGGCTGGGCGCAGGAGGGCGTCTATGTTTCGTTTTGCGCGGACCTCAGCCGGCCCGAGACGTGGACCCCGCCGCGCAAGATTCTCGATAAGGCCGAATTTCCCGGCTGGTATTTTTTCTATCCGCAGGTGATGGGCCTGGAAAGCAGCGGCAGCGATCGCCGGGCGGGCCAGGTGGCGCGGCTCTACGTCGGCGGCGTCTCGAAATGGGAAATCGAGTTTGTTGCGCCAGCCATCGCGCCGATCGCGATTGAGGTGGAGGTGTCGCCCTCCACGACAGTCGCAGTGGGCACACCCGTCTCGCTGTCCGCCACCGCGATGGGCCAGATCCCCTTTACCTTCCAATGGCTGAAGGACGGTGCCGCGATCGCGCAGGCCACCGCGGCGACGTTTGCGATCCCCGCGGCCGCCGCGACCGATGCCGCCATCTACACGGTGATCGTTTCCAATCCGCTCGGCTCCACCACGAGCGGCAGCGTGACCCTGACGGTGAACACGCCGCCGGTGACGCCATCCGCCCCCATCGAACCGCCCCCGCGGCCGCCGACGTTTCTTTCCAACCTGTCCGTCCTCGCCCACGTCGCCGACGCGTCCTCGGTCCTCATGCTGGGGTATTCGCTGCAATCCACCGGTCCCAAATCAATCGTGCTGCGGGCCATCGGCCCTACGCTGGCGCGCTTCGGCGTGCCGGATGGAGCGGCCAATCCGCGGCTGGAGGTTTTCGACGCCGCGGCGATTCGGATCGCGGAAAACGACGATTGGCGGCCGGCCGATGCGGAGGCGTTTGCGGTGGCAGGCGCATTTGCGCTGCCGAAGGGCAGCGCCGACGCGGGGCTGGCCCTCGCCTTGCCCGGCGGCACGGGCACGGCGCGCGCGCAGGCGACCGGAGCAGGCCTGATCCTCCTCGAACTCTACGATCCCGCGCCGGCCACCGGCTCAAAGATCGACAACGCCTCCGCCCGCGCCCGCCTTGCCGCCGGTGCGCCGGCGATGTTCGCCGGCTTCACCGTGCAGGGCGGCGGGACCATGCGGCTGCTGATCCGGGCGCTCGGGCCGCAGCTCGCCCGGTTTGGGGTGGGCGGACCGCTGGCGAATCCCACGCTCGAAGTCTTCAATCAGGACGGTGTGAGTATCGCCCAGAACGACGACTGGGATCCGGCGCTCGAGGCGGTGTTCACCGAAGCCGGCGCCTCGATGCTGAGGCCCGGCAGCCGCGACGCCGCCGTGATCCTGACCGTGACCGCGGGCAACCGCTACACTCTCGCGGTGCGCAGCGCCGACGGATCAGGCGGCGAGGCCCTGCTCGAGATCTACGAATTGCCGTAGCCGGAGCGGCCCTACGGGAGCCCGTAGATTTCCCCGGGCGCCCCGCCGGTCGCATTGCCGACGCCGGAGATCTGCGCGGTGAACGCGCCGGCGAGGACGGCCACGGCGAGCGCGGCGGCCTTGCTCCGTCGCGGCGTTGAGATCGCAGGCTCCGCCTCGGGCAAATTCGCACGCGCACGCGCAACGCAATCAGGTGTCGCGATTGATCCGCTCGGCATGCTTCAATCCGAGCAGCACCAGCTCCGGCACGATTTCATCGAAAAGTTTTTCCCCTTCAAGCAGTCGCGCGAAACCGCCGGTGCCGACGACGTGGGGGCGCTGGCCACCGAACGCCTCCCGGGCGAGTTCGCCGAGCAGGTGCCGGATCGCGCCGACGTGACCGTGGTAAACGCCCGCCTGAATGCTCTCGATCGTCGAACGGCCCAGCACCGTCGCCGGTCGCATGATTTCGACGGTCGGCAGTTTCGCGGTCTTGCCCGCCAGCGTCTCGACGGAAATCCCAATGCCCGGGAGAATCGCGCCCCCGAGGTAATCCGCCTCGGCCGTGACGACATCGAACGTCGTCGCCGTGCCGCAATCGACCACGATGAGGGGCGAGCCGGGCCGCCGCTGCACCGCGGCCAGCGCGCCCGCAATCCGATCCGCGCCGACTTCGTGCGGGTTGCGATACTTCACCTTCAGGCCGGTCTTCACGCCCGCCTGCAGCACGAACGGCTCGCAGTGAAAATATTTCACGCACGCCCCGCGCACCGGATAGTGTGCGGACGGCACGACGGAACAAATTGCGCCGCGGTGGACGGCGTGCGGGTCGACCCCGTTTTCCCGGAGCACCGTGAGGAAAAACACGCCGAACTCATCGGATGAGCCGAGGGGGTGCGTCGTCTTCCGAAACTGACAGCGCAGCGTGTCACCCTCGAAGACGCCGCCGTGAACCTGGGAATTTCCGATGTCGAGGCAGAGGAGCATAAAATCATTTCGCCATGACCGCGGCCGCCTGCGACTCGGTCACGAGCAGTTTTTCCAACTCCGCCGCGAGCACCGCGCGATCGCCGCAGCGCAGGAAGGCCGGGGCATTGCGCCGCCAGAGTGTGGCGGGAAACAGGCCGCCCGCCGCCCCGCGCTCCGCGAGATCGTTGTGCACGACGAAATCCACCCCGTCGCGGGCAAACAGCGCGGCGA
>JANXSC010000264.1 GCA_025352845.1 Opitutaceae bacterium | reverse complement strand
TGCGGCGCTTTCAGATTGGTCTGCACCGTTCGCCGCGAACAACACGCGCAGCGGCTCGGGCAGCGGCGGCTTGATGACCGGTGCGGACAAATCCGCGACTTCGAGATGTTGCAGCACGAGCCGGCGCTCGCGGAGATTGGGGTTTTCGTTTTTGGGATCGGCGAAGGCGTTGATGAGGGCCGCTGCGAAATGGTGCTGGCCGGCGGGGAGCGTGACGCGCGTCTCGTAGATCTCCGGCTGGGGCACGAGGAGCTGAAGCGAAAACACGCGCTGCTTCGGGATCGGCTGCATCTGGCCCGGAGCAAGCACGTCGAAGGTCTGCATCGGCCTACCGTCGATGCGAAACTCCATCCGCACCGGCTCGCTACCCGCCTGATAGGCGTGGGCTTGCGCGCGGAGGATGAACTCACCCGCGCGCGCGGCTTCAATCGTCGTGGCGATTTCGCCGGCCTGCACGAGAACGTGCGCCTCACGACTCTCGGGCCGCACGCGGCGCGTCGCCGTCGGGAGCGGACCTTCGATTTCCATCCACTTCACATAGACGATACCCGGCTGCTGTGTGCCGAGGCGGCCGTTGAGCATGGTGAGTTCGTGTTCGCCGTAGCGCTTGCGGCGCATCACCGCTCGAAAACTTTGCCGGCCCGCCGGCACGCCGATGCGTGCCTCGTAGATGCCGGGATTTTTTTCGTCGGTCGTGACCGTGAACTCGCGGACAAACGCATCGTTCAACGCGACTGCGATCTTGGTCGGGCCCGGGTCTTCTTTGAACTCGATCGGTTTCTCGCTGCCCTGGCCGACGAGCGCACCGCCGACTTTCGTTGCGTAGGCTTGGAAGCGCACGAGGTAGTCGCCCGTGGCGGTGATGGGCATTTCCACGGCGACATCGTCCTCCTCCAAACTGATCAGCTGCACCCAGCCATCGCCGCGATCGCCGACGGCGTTGAATCCGATCTGCGCGAGACTGGCGGGCACGCGGACGAGGCGGCTCTGAATCGGCTCGGTGACGATGGCTTGGTCGAGGATTTTGTCGGCGGCGGAAAAATATTTTTCCATCAGCACCGGCGGGAGCGAAAGCACGTCGCCGATGTTGTCGAAGCCGTAGCCGGAATCGTCCGCGGGAAAATCGGCCGCCGGCTTGAAATCGACGCCCACGAGGTCGCGGATCGCGTTGTCGTATTCGGCGCGGTTGAGCCGGCGCAGCGTCACGCGGCCCGGATCGGGATTCGCGGGATCGAGTTGGAAGAGCTCGCTCTCGATGAACTGCGCGATCGTCTCGCGCTCGGCGTTGGTGGGAAATTCCGCCGCATCGTCGGGCGGCATCTCGTGGCGCGTGACGTTGCGCAGCACCGACTCGAAATGTTTCCGTGCACCGCGGACATCGGCCGATGTTTTGTAGTCGTCGAGCGCGAGGCCGGCCTTGTGCACGCTCTCGTCGTGGCACTCGTGGCAGTATTTTTTCAGCAGCGGGACGACCTCCTTTTCGTAGGAGGGCGCGGCGCATGCCGTCGCGGCGATCGCCGCGATTAGGCCGAAGCGCACCACCGGTCGAGGGCGGGACATCATTTGGGACGGCACCGATACCTCGCCGCTTGCGGCGCATGAGGGCTGCCGCCCGCTGGTCTTGGGGCGGAGCCCCTTTCTGTGATACCCCGCTGCTTGCGGCGGGGAGGGTTCATTTCAAAAATCCGCGGTCCTCGAGCCAGTCGACGAAGCGCGCGTGCCAGCCAGTGACGGCGAGCGGGCGCTCGCGCACGCCGAAGCCGTGGCCGCCGGTGCTGTAGATGTGGAGTTCGGCATTCACGCCGGCCTGGCGCAGCTGGCCGAAAAACGCGGCGAGTTGTTCCGGCATCCGGTCGTCGAACGTGCAGGCGAGAAACGCCGGCGGCGTGGCGTCCTTGGCAAACGTGAGATCGGTGCGCTGCAAGCCGCCCGGATAAATCGGCGCGAAGAAATCCGGCCGCGAACTCATGCGCTCGATCGGATCGGCGGCGGCGGGTTTACCGGCATCGTGGCGCGCGGCGGCGAGCAGCGCGACTTCACCGCCGGCGGAAAATCCCAGCAAGCCGATGCGATCGGTTTTCACGCCCCATTCGGCGGCGCGACTCCGCACGAGGCGCACAGCCCGGAGCGCATCGGCGCCGGCATCGTCGATTTTGTAGGGAGAATTTTCCGCGCGATCACGGGCGAGGCGGTATTTGAGCACGAAGGCCGCGATGCCGCGCCGCGCGAGAATCTCCGCGAGATCGTAGCCTTCGCGGTCGGTGGTGAGAAACATGTGGCCGCCGCCGGGGGCGATGATCACGGCGCAGCCCGTGGCGGGTGTGCCGCGCGGCGGCAGATAGGGCGTGAGCGAGGGCTGGTGGATGTTGAAGGTGACGGGAAACACGATGTCAGGCTCCTGCCGCCACTCGGTGCGTTCGGGCTCGGCGCGGCGCGTCTCGAAGCCCGGCGCGCCACCAGCCCAAAGCGGAATTTGCGCGGGATGGGATTTTTCCTGTGCGGGGGTCGGTGGGATAGGCGGGGGCGGAGTCGCGGCGCGTGCGACTGAAAGCAAAGTGAGAGCGGCGACCAAGAGGGTGGGAAAGCGCGACATGGAGGAGGAGCGGAATGACCGGTGAAGCGGGCGAAGGGTAGTGCGCAGCGTCCGCACGCCCGCCGCCGCGGCAACGGTCATGCGGGCTGACAGTCCGCGTGGGGCGAGGTGAAGGCGCGGTGTTCGCGCGCCGAGGCGCAAGTTCTGCGATTGCACCCGGTTTGGGTTGGCCTTCTTTTTTCCGCAACCTACCGAATCATTTCATCATGAAATCTCCCTGTGTTCGCCTGCTCATCATTGCCATCTTCGCCGGGTTGTTCGCCGGCTGCTCGGCGGAAAGCAAACGGCTCCGGGTGTTGGAGCGTGCCGCGGGCTACCAGAGGGCCGGCGACCTTGAGCGCGCGCGGATCGAATATCAGAATGTGCTGCAGCAGGAGCCCGAGAACCTGCCGGCGCACGAGGGACTGGCGGCGATTTGGTATGAGCGGGGGGCGACGATGCGCGCGGTGTTTCACTATTCGAAGGTGGTGACGCTCGCGCCGGGCAATCTCGAGGCGCGGCTCAGGCGCGCGCAGCTGCTGGCGGCGTTGGGCAAGACGGCGGACGCGGGTCGGGAGGCGATCTCGATCCTCGAGCGTTCGACCGGCATGGCCGAGGCGCTGGTGCTGTTGACCGAGTCGGTGCGGGATGCCGCCGACCTCAAGGGCGCGGAAGATTTTCTCCAAAAATTCCCCGAGAAGAACACGGTGTGGTATCACATCGCGACGGCGAACGTGCTGAATTTCCGCGGCGAGCAGGACAAGGCGAAGGCGGCGCTGGATCGCGCGCTCGCGCTGGATCCGAAATCCGCGGCGGTGCACTCCGCGCTGGGCGGATTTTATGCCGTGACGAAGAACCCCGGGCAGGCGGCGGCAGAACACAAACTCGCGGCGGAGCTCTCGCCCATCCGGTCGCGGATGCGGCTCGCGCAGGTGGGCTATCTGGCGCAAAGCGGCGCGATACCCGAGGCCATCGCCACGCTTAATGAAATCGTGCGGCAGGCGCCGGACTGCCAGCACGCCTGGCGCGCGCTGGCCCAACTTGCGGTGGCGGAGAAGCGCCCCGAGGACGCCGTGCGTTTCCTCGAAAAGGCGCTCGCGCTCGACGGGGCGGACTACGAGGCATTGATTTTGCGCGCGCGGATCTGGCACCTCCAGGGTGGCGTGAAAAAGGCGATCGCGGAATTTCAGCGGATCGGCACGATGTTTCCCGGTGTGGGGCTGGAGAAGCACCAGCTCGGGGTGGCGCTGCTGCAGACGAACGATGGGGCCGGGGCGACCACGGCGCTGGAGCAGGCGGCGGGGATGTTTCCCGACAACTTTGAAGCCGTCATTTTGCTGGCGCAGCTCCAGCTTCGCGCCGGACAATATCAGAGCGCGGCGAATGCGATGACGAGCGTGCTCAGCCGGCGGTCGGATTTGGTGCAGCCCTACCTGCTGCTCATCGAGGCGATGAAGGGACTGGGCAGACTCGACGCTCTCGTCGCGGTGTTTGCGCAAAATCTGGCGACGAATCCGAACAATTCGCTGCTGCACCACATGCTGGGCCTGACCTATGGGCAGCAGGCGAAAACCGTCGAGGCGCGGGGCAGTTTCGAGCAGGCCCTCGCGGTTGCGCCGAATTTCGCGCCGGCCCTCGCCGAGCTGGGCAACCTCGATTTGCAGGAGGGCAAAAAGGACGCCGCGTTGCAGCGGGCGAAAACAATGATCGAGAAAGCGCCGACGCTGTCGGCCGGACCGCTACTCGCGGCGCGGGCCTATGAGGCGCAGGGAAAATGGAGCGAGGCCGAGGCGGCGGCGTTGGAGGCCGTGCGACTCGAGCCGAATCAGGCGGCGGCCTACGGGGTGCTGGTGCATGCGTTTCTCGCGCGGAAGGACGAGCCGGGCATCGGCGGAAAGGTGGAGGCCTTTCTCGCCAAATTCCCCAACGAACTCTTTGCCGTCCGCGTGGGGGCGGAGGTTTACGTGGCGTTCAAGGACTATCCCAAGGCCCGCGATCTATATGAGAAATTTCTCGCGACGAATCCGGATTTTACGCTCGTGCTGAACAACCTCGCCAGCCTCTACGCCGATCAGCTGAACCAGCCGGACCGGGCGTTGGAACTCGCGCGCAAGGCCCGCGCGATCGCGCCAGACGACGCGGCCGTGGCCGACACGCTGGGTTGGATTCTGATTCAGCGGAAAGAATTCGCCGAGGCGCTGCCACTCGTGGAGGAAAGCGCGAAGACGCTTTTCGCCACCGGCGAGGTGCAATATCACGTCGGCCTCGCCAACCGCGCGCTCGGCCGCAACGAGCCGGCCCTCGCGGCGTTTCGTCTCGCGGTCGCCGTGCCCGGGGAATTTTCCGGCAAGGCGGAGGCGAGGCGAATCCTCGCGGAGCTGGAGCAGGCCAAGTAGGCGGAAAGGAGCGGCGGCTTTCCTGCCGCCGAGTTTCCGCACCGATGCAAACCCGACGGCTGGAAAGCCGTCGCTCCGTTTTCGCGTTTACACGGGCCAACTCAGAATCGCCCGCTCACGCCGGCGGTGACGGTGGTGCCGGCGATGTAAACCTGCGCGAGTTGATCGGGGATGCCGCGATACCAGGATTGCTCGCGGTTGAAGATGTTCTGCACGTCCAGCGTGAGGCTGAGCGACGGGCGGAGCTGGTAGGCGACGCCCACGTTCACGGTGCGGCGGGCGCGGTTGTAGAGATTGGCGCCGGAGCCGAGGGCGGTGTAGGTGCGCACGTAGTTGCCGGTGTGGTTGACGACGATGCGCGTGCCGAACTTGTGGTGACGCCAGCTCAGCGTGGCGTTGGCGGTGCGCGGGATGAAGCCGGGCACCTGGCCGGTGGTGCGTTCGACGGTGCCGGTGAATTTCCCGTGCGTGTCGAGCAGCGTGTAGTTGAACGACGCGCCGAGGCCCTTGAGCGCGCCGGGGAGAAACGTGAACTGCTGTTGGTAGTTGAACTCCCAGCCCTGCACGATCGCGTTGCCGAGATTCGAGCGCGTGAGGATGCGCGCGCCCTGGTAGTCGCCGCCGAAGCCGTTGTCGGCGCCAGTGCCCACGCGGCCCATCTCCACGCCCGTCACGAAGTAGTCCTCGATGCTCTTGTGAAACCAGCCGAGCGAGAGGTTGCCCACGGGCTCGAAGTAGTAGTCGAGCGCGAGATCCCAGTTGGTGGAGGTCTGCGGCTTCAGGCTGGGGTTGTTGATCGTCAGCGTGTCTTCGGTCACGTTGTAGGTCTCGGCGGGCTGGAGGTTGTTGAGCGGCGGGCGGCCGAAGCTCGTGGACCAGCTCGCGCGCGATTTGAGGTTCGGCGTGACGTCGTAGGTGACGTGCATGCTCGGAAACGACTTCGTGTATTCGCCCCGCGGCTCGCGGAGGCTGTATTCGCGGGAGATGGCGAGCGGGAGGTTGGAGGCGCGCAGGGCGGTGTCGATCGGGGTGCGGTTGCGCACGTAGCCCCAGCTCTCGGTCTCGGTTTTCTCGGTGCGCACGCCGCCGAGGAAGCCGACGCGGCCGATGCGGCCGTCGAACATCCCGTAGCCCGCCGTCACCGTCTCGGTGGTGCCGCGCGCGCCGGTGTAGCGGTTGGTCTCGGCGGTGACAAGATTCTCGGACCAGAGGGTGCGGTCGAGGGGCGTGCGGCCGCGCGCGATGGCGTTGGCATTCCAGCCGGGGATGCGCAGCCCGGTCTTGTGATCGCCGAAGGTCTCGAGCGTGGGATCGGCGGGGAGCTGGGCGGAGCTGGTGCCGGTGAACGTGTAAGCGCGCGACTTGCTTTCGTCGCCGACGACCTCCTCGCGCCAGCGAAAACCGGTCTTGAGCGCAAAGGCGAAGGGCAGGGGCAATTTGTAGCGGGCGTTGGCGCGCCACTCGCGGGGTTCGTGGACGCTGCGGGTGTCGGCGAAATTGTAGCTGTTGGGGCGGTAGTTCGCCGGGTTGCTCCAGCTCGGCCCGGCGGTCTGGATGATGCGCGGGTAGAGGTCGGACGCGGTGCGATCGATGCGCCAGCCGATGTTGGTGATGCGATTGACGAGCACGCCGCCGTCGCCGCCGCCGCTGGAGATGTGGTCCACGCTCAGTGCCCAGAAGGCATCGAGATCGATTGGCCCCAGTTTCTGCTCCAGCTCGGCGGAGACGTGGCGCTGGCGGTGATAGAACTGCGACATGCGCGAGGAGATGTCGATCGTGGAGCCGGCGGTGGCGCGCACGTCGGTGATGCGATCGGTGTAGCCGGGGACGATGCCGGAGGTGGCGTTGGGCTCGGAGGTGGCGTTGCCGACGAAGGCGCGGAAATTGTAGCGCAGGCGGAAGCGCTCCATCGCGTCGTTGTAGATGGTGTTGATCGAGAGCTTGGTGGTGGGCGTGAGGCGCCAGTCGAACTTGGTGTTCACGCTCGATTGCTTGCGGTTGTTGTAGTTGTCCTCGGTGCCGTAGTCCCAGAGGTAGGCGGGCGTGCCCGGGGCGTTGTTGCTCTGGTAGTCGCGGGTCTCGCTGAAGTAGCCCACGGCCTGCTCGCTGTAGAACAGGTTCACGGCGACGCCGAGGTTGCGGTCGCCACCGAGGAAATCGAAGACCTCCTGATGCGCGAGGTTGAGCAGCGGGTGTGTGCGGTGCTCCTCGCGCATCGGGATCTGCTGCGTGCCGGGCGGCGCCATGCGGGCGGAAAAATTGTAGGTGGTGCGGCGCTTTTCCTTCATGCTGAGCGGCGAGCGGCTTTTGAGATTGAGCGTGCCACCGAGCGAATCCATGCCGCGGTCGGGCCGGTGGCCCTTAACGAGTTCGAGTTGATCGAACATCGAGCCGGTGATCGTGTGCATGCGCGTCTGACGATTGCCGCCGCCCTGACTGCCCATCATCGCGCCGTCGATGGTGATGGTGTTGAGGCCGGGGCCCATGCCGCGGATCGTCATGGCGTTGATGTTGCCCTCGTCGTTCACGTTGCCAGCGACGCCGGGGAGGAGGATCGCGAGCTCGCTCGCATTCATGTTGGGCAGGTTGCCGTAGGCGTCGATGGCGACGACGTTCATGACGTTGGGGGCGTTGCGCTGCGCGGTGATCGCGACGGCGTTGCCCTCGCGCTCGCCGGTGACCTTGAAGGTGTCGAGCTGGTAGATGGCGCTCGTGAGATCGAAGTTGCGCACCGCGCGCTGGCCGGCCGCGACTGCGACCGTGAGCTTCATCGGATCGAGGCCGGGGTAGGTTGCGTTAATCTCGTGGGAGCCGGGCGGCACGCCGGCGAATTCGTAGGCACCGGTCTCGTCGGAGAGGGCGCTGAGGCCGAGCGCCGCGATCTCGAGGCGCACGCCCGCGAGGAGGTTGCGCGTGCTGGCGTTGCTGACGCTGCCGGTGATCGTGCCGCCGCTCTCGGCGGCGAACGAACCGGAGGCGAAGGCGAGGCAGGTCGCGAGTGCGGCGGCCCGGAGTGCGGGCCGAAGGAACGACGGGGTGGTGTTCATGGGGGTGAGGCGAGGTGGGGGAAAACAAGGCTCAGAACTCCAGCGTCGTCGTAAAGCGGTAGCTGCGGGGCTCGTTCAGATACACGCGGCGGATGCCGGTGTAGTTGTCGTTGTAGCGGCCGACGTTCGCGAGATACGAGTTGGAGAGGTTCTTCACGTTGAGCTGGAGCGTGACCGGGATTTTCCAGCCAGGGATGCGCGTGCGGTAACCGGCGAACGCGTCGGCGAGGAGCGTCTCGTTGCCCCAATACACCTGACCGGTGGCGAGGTTTTGGCTGAGGAAATTTTTCCCGTTGTAGCGGATGGAGCCGCCGAGGAAGGTGCCGCGGAGCCGGGTTTCGTTGCCAAACTTGTAGCGCGCGGTGCCGTTCATCTTGTGCGGCCGCGTGCCGAAGGGTGAGTTCTGGCGGTCCACTTGGAAGGCGAGTTCGCTATCGAGCTCGGCGACGGCCTGGTTGAAGCTCGCCAGCTCGGCGGGGTTGCCGGCGAGGAGCTGCCGCCACGGCGGAACGCGAGAGCCGAAAAACTCGAAGACCTCGGAGAAAAAATTTTCACGGCGGCGCTTCGAATTGGAGTAGCTGGCGCGGAGCGTGAGGTTCTTCGTGGGGTTGGCGACGACCTCGACCTCCAGACCCTCCGTGAAGATGTCGATGGTCGCCGAGGTCCACGAGATCGCCTGGCGGTCGTAGTCGGCCTGCGAGATTTTTTTGGCGGTGAGCAGGGCGGTCAGCATCGTGGTGAGGTTGTCCACACCGAGGGCGTTGCTGCCGGGAAGAATCGGCGAGTCGTTGAGCTGCTGGGTCTGGAACCACGTGGTGCGGATGAAGAGGCGGTCGTCGCCGAGCACATCGAGCATCACGCCGAAGTCGCGGCCGCGGCCCTCGGTGGGCGGGGGCACATCGCCGTTGGGCAACACGGTGCGGTCGAAGCGCGGCTGGCCGTTGTTGCGCGAGAGATTGTAGAAGAGCGACAGGCGCTTGGTCGCGTGCAGCACGGCGCCGGCGGTAAACGTCGTCGGCGTGTAGTGGTGCTTCACGTTGGTCCCGTCGAAATACCATTCGCCGGCGGCGAGCAGCTTGGAGCGGACGCGCGGGTCGTTGGGATCGAGGACGCGCGCTTCGCCGGTGTTCGTGAACTTAATGTCGTCGCGGCGCGCGCCGAGCGTGGTGACGAGGCGGTCTTGGAACCAAAAGCTCTGGGCCGCGAACATCGCGCTTTTGATTTCCTTCACCGTCTGCGTGTTGGCGCGGACGCGCGAGGCGTAGGTGGGCGTGTATTGTTTGCCGTTCCACGTTAAAGCCGGGATCGGGAGGCTGGAGTTGCTGGCGTAATAGGTCCGGTAGTCGCCTTCGGTGACGTAGTTTCGTCGCGTGACCTGGTTCTGCGTGCCCTCGGCGTTGGCCGCGTTGGTGATGGGGACGTTGTTTTCGTCGACGAGGATTTCGTCGCGCCAGCGGCGCAGGCGGTGTTGGGTCGAGTTCTCCAGCAGGCCGGCGATGCGGTGGCGACCAAACCAACGGTTGGAGCGGCCGACATCCCAAGAGGTAGTGAGGCGGAAAATCTCGTTGTCCGTCACGATGCGATCCTTGAACCAGAGGGCCTCAAAATAGAGGCGGCCCGCGTAGGGATTGGGCACGGTGCCCGCCGTGCCGTCAGGCCGCGGGAGTGTGAGGTTGGGATCGGCGCGGAGATTAGAGGCGGCGACGGCCATGCCGTTGGCCTCGACGTCGGTGCGGTTGCGAAAATAGGCGAGCTCGAGCACGACGTCCTTCGGCAACCGCTGCTCCACTTGGAACTGGCGCGCCTGGAATGTCTGGTTTCGCACGCCGCCGGGGCCCGTGAGGTTGAAATTGTAGGGCGACACCGCCGGCGGGAGCAGGGTCTCGACGCCGTTGCGGCCCGTGCTCTGAAACTCGCTGCGCAAATTATAGACGACGCCGTTCTGCTGGTTGAAGGTGAAGCGGTTGTTGGCGGTGCTGAAGCGCGCGGTGCCGGGCGGCGCCACCGTGCCGTCGATCACCGGACGGCCGCCATCCTGCCACGCGGTGACCTGGTCGGTGGCGTTCCAGCCGATGGTGAGATTGTTGTCCATCCGACCCTTCTCGTAGGAGACGTGGACCGTAGTGCTTTTGAACGGCCGATACGCCAGCGCCACCGTCCCGCGCGCTTGATCGCTGAAATCCCAGTAGCGCCAGCCGCGGTTGTTTTGGTAGAGGCCGAGCAGGCGGAGGGAGAGTTTTTTTGGGATGAGCACGCGGTTCACGTCGGCCTCGTAGCGCTCGTAGTGCCACGAGCCGAACATCGTCTTCAGCGTGGTGCGGTCGCGGGTAAGCGCGGCTTTCTTACCGCTTAGCGACACGAGCCCGCCGGCTTGTCCGAGGCCAAAGAGGATCGAGTTGGGCCCGCTCGCGACCTCGGCGCGCTCCACGTTATAGAGGTCCACGGGCACGCTCGACTCGACGAAGTCGCGTGAGGCACCCGCCGGCGAGCCGCGCATCCTGAACTGGTAGTCGTTGCCATCGGCGCCGCGGCCCGAGGGGTTGTTGAAGCCAGCGTTCGCGTCCTCGACATCAATTTCGATGTTGGTCGCGTGACCTAGCATCTCTTGGAGATTGGTCGCCGCGATGTCGGCGAGAAATTCCGGGGTAAAGGCCGACACCGACGCGGGCGTGTCCTTGAGCCGCGAATTGAGCCGCGAGCCGCTCGTCGTGTTGCCCGCCTGATAGCCGACGTCGTTTTCGGCGCGCACCTCGAACGGCGAGAGCTCGACGGGTGCGGTGTGATCGGTGGGTTTCGCCGTCGCGGGCGACACAGGAGGGGCGGATTCCGCTGCGACGATCGTAGTGCAAAAAGTCACGGTGGCGCACACAGCCAAGATGGCTGCGCGCATGAATCTGAGGGTGGTAGTCATACAAACGGGGGTTTGGTTGGGGAGACGCGCAAGGTCGGTGCGCTCTCAAAAGTCACCCAGCACCATGGCGTCGGAACGGGCGGTGGCCAGTCTGTTTTCCGTTCGCCCGCCGAGTTGACCTTGCGCGGAACTTCCGGCACTTGTTCGTCGCTTTTCGTCGCTCCCCGCCGCCATGCCATTTCGTTGCCGCCTGATCGTTTTCGCCTTCCTCCCGTTCGCTAGCCGCGCCGAGGATAAGGTGACGTTTAACGAACACATCAGGCCGATTCTCGCGGAGAACTGCTTCGCCTGCCATGGTTCCGACGCCGCTCATCGCAAGGCCAAGCTGCGCCTCGATCTCGCGAGCGGCGCGACGGTGGAGCGCGATGGCGTCCGCGCCCTCGTGCCGGGCGTTCTCGCGAAGTCCGAATTGTGGCAGCGCATCATCAGCCCGCACGACGACGAAGTGATGCCGCCTCCCGAGTCGCACAAAGCGCCGCTCAAGCCCGCGCAACGCGAACTCATCCGCCGCTGGATT
Organism: Opitutaceae bacterium; assembly: GCA_025352845.1. Classification (GTDB taxonomy): domain Bacteria; phylum Verrucomicrobiota; class Verrucomicrobiia; order Opitutales; family Opitutaceae; genus ER46. The sequence goes on along the minus strand of JANXSC010000264.1, from coordinate 2,107 downwards.
GCTGACGGCGCGGTGTATCAGAACCACTGGGCCTACGAGCCGGTGTCGCGCCCCGCGGTGCCGGCACCGGGCGCCGGAGCGGGCGACAATCCCGTCGATCGCTTCGTCGGCGCGAAGCTCGCCCCGCGGAAGCTCTCGCTCGCGCCTGAGGCGTCACGCGAGGTGTTGTTCCGCCGCGTCACGCTCGACCTCACGGGCTTGCCGCCACCGCCGGAGGAAATCGATGCGTATCTCGCCGACGCGGCACTGGGTGCCTACGAGCGCGCAGTGGATCGGCTGCTCGCCTCGCCGCGCTACGGCGAGCAATTTGGCCGGCACTGGCTCGACGCGGTGCGCTACGGCGACACCCACGGCCTGCATCTCGACAACGTCCGCATGATTTGGCCCTACCGCGACTGGGTGGTCTCGGCCTTCAACCGCAACCTGCCCTTCGACCAGTTTACCACCGAACAGATCGCCGGCGACATGCTGCCGAACCCGCGGATCGACCAACTTGTGGCCACGGGTTACAACCGCTGCCAGCTCACGACCTCCGAGGGCGGCTCGATCGAGGCCGAGGCGGAGATGCGCAACACCGCCGATCGGGCCGACACCACGGCGGCGGTCTGGCTCGGACTCACCGCCGGCTGCGCGTCGTGCCACGACCACAAGTTCGATCCGATTTCGCAGCGCGAATACTATTCGCTCGGGGCGTTTTTCAAGGGCCTCGCCGATCGCGTGTGGGACGGCAACATCCCCCGGCCCGGCCCGCTGGTGCTGGTGGCCAATGCCACGCAGGAGAAACGCCTCAGGGAAATCGCCGCGGCGCTGCCGCCCTTGCAGGCCGCGCTCACGGCCCGCGCCGACGAACTCCCGGTCAAAATCCCGCCGCCGGAAAAAACGACGGAGGAAGAAATGCCCGCGGAGAAAGCGCCGAAAAAATCCGTCACCTACGAAGTCGTGTGGGCCGAGGATGGCGACATGCCCAGCGTCGCGGATTTCGGGAAACCCGCGCCCGCCGGCGAATGGCGCGGTGGCGAAGGCGTGCCGGTGTTTGCCGGCAAGCGTGCGCTGCGCCTCGAAGGCGCGGTGGAGCGGTCCGTGAATTTTTCCACCGGCGAAGTTCCGCTCCTCGTGCGCACGGCCGCGAAGGCGTTCGTGCATTTGCATCCCGATCCGGCGCGGCCGCCGCGGGCGGTAAGCCTCGAGTTTATCGGCGAAGGAAAAACCAAGCGTCTCTTTTGGGGCGACCCGGAGGCGTTTGGCCCGGAGGTCGCAAAAGACGCCACGGTCGTCGGCCCGCTGCCGGCGCCCGGCGAATACGCGCGGCTGGAGATCGACGCCGTCGCGACCGGCATCGCGTTGAACAAACCCTACACCGGCCTGCGCCTCACGCAGAGCGATGGCGCCGCGTGGTGGGATCGCGTGGGCGTCACCTGCACGAGCCCGGCGGCGAACACCGATCCGCTGCTCACTGCCTCGGCGTGGATTAGTCTCCTGCGCAACAACGCGCGCGACATGCTGAATGTCCCGCTGCCGCACGACATCGTTTACCTCGTCGGCGTCTCCGGCACGCAGCAGAACGCCGCGGAGAAAAAACGCCTCGCGCAGTTTCACCGCGACTACATTTACGGGCCTACGCGCGGCGCGCTCGAGCCCGAGGCGCGCGCGGTTCGCGCGCTGACGGCCGAACAGGTCCACTACGAAATCACGCTGCCGGCCTCGCTCATCGCGCGTGAGTTGCCGGAGCCGCTCCCCGCGCACGTGCTCATCCGGGGCCAATACGACAAGCCCGGCGAGCGCGTCGAGCCCGGCACGCCAGCCTTCCTTCCGCCGCTGGCGAAATCCGGCGAGCGCGCCTCCCGCCTCGATCTCGCGCGCTGGATCGTCGATCCGAAAAATCCGCTCACGGCGCGCGTGACTGTGAATCGTTTTTGGCAGCAGCTCTTTGGGGCGGGGCTCGTGCGCACGCCGGCCGATTTCGGTGCGCAAGGCGAGGCCCCGACGCATCCCGAGTTGCTGGACTGGCTCGCCAGCGAGTTCGTGCGTTCTGGCTGGGACGTGAAAAAACTCGTGCGGCTGTTCGTCACGTCGCGCACCTATCGACAGGACTCGGCCGTTTACCCCG
>JANXSC010000263.1 GCA_025352845.1 Opitutaceae bacterium | reverse complement strand
CCCTCACCCCGCTTTTTTGCGGGCGAATCCTGCACGCCGCGGGGTGAGGGCACCCCGCCTACAGCCGACAGCAAACATTGGCTGCGCGTTCTACTGCTCCGCCTCGCGCGCGAGCAGCCAGAGCAAATCTGAGAGCCGGTTGATCCACTGCCGCAACTCCGGGCGGATCGTGCGGCCGTGCGCGGGGAGGGCGGCGAGCCGGCGCTCGGCGCGGCGGGCGGTCACGCGCGCGAGGTCGAGTGCGGCGGCGCGGGCGTTGGCCCCGGGCGTGGCCCAGCCGTCGAACTTCAGTCCGCGCGCCTCGAGCGCGGCGACGGCGTCGTCGAGCACGACCACGTCGCGCTCGGCGAGTTTCTCGAACTTCGAGGCGGCGTAGCGTGCCGCGTCCGACTCCGCGCAAGCGAGTTCGCCCATGAGCGCGACGAGATTTTTCTGCACGGTCACGATGAACGCGTGCAGCTCGCGCTCGCGCGGGGCAGTTCCAAGGCGAGGCTTCACCGCGCCGAGCGCGACGTTGAGTTCGTCAAACGCGCCGACCGCCTCGATCTGCGGATGATCCTTCGGCACGCGCTGGCCGTAGAGCAGGCTCGTCGTGCCGTCATCTCCGGTGCGGGTGGCGATGGAGGGCATGGTTTGGTGGGTAGCCGAATTCGTAAGAATTTGGCCGCATGAAAAACTGCCAAAATCTCACGATTTCAGCTACGCGATCTTCCGCGCAGCGAGTTGGGCGCGGAGGCAGAGTTCCGCAGCTTTGAAGGCGTGAGTCTGCGTCATGGCTTTGTCGGTGCGGTTGAGGCAGTCGAGAATGAGTTGGCCGAAGAAGCGGAAGCCAACCTGGCCGGCGACATTGAGGTAGCGCTCGCCCTTGTCGTCGACGATGTAAACGTTGTCGCCGGCCTTGTCGCGGGCGATGTCGACATACTTTCGCAGCTCGATGGTGCCCTTCGTGCCCATGATGATCGTGCGGCCATCGCCCCAGGTGCTGAGGCCTTCGGGTGTGAACCAATCGACGCGGATGTAGTTCGAGGTGCCGTTGTCGCCGAGGAGCGAGGCTTCGCCGAAATCCTCGAACTCGGGCTTGTCGGGATTCGCAAAATTTCCGACGGCGGCCTGCGTGACGGTCGCATCGGTCGCGCCCGTGTAGGTGAGAAACTGCTCGAACTGGTGGCTGCCGATGTCGGTGAGGATGCCGCCGAACTTCGCCTTCTCGAAAAACCACGCGGGGCGGTTGGCCTTGCCAAGCCGGTGCGGCCCGAGGCCGATCACTTGGATCACTTTTCCGATCGCGCCGGCGGCGACGAGGTCGGTGGCATACATCGCCGACTCGACGTGGAGGCGCTCGGAAAAATACACCATGTATTTGCGACCGGTGGTCGCGACGGCGGCCTTCGCGGCGTCGAGCTGTGCGAGCGAGGTGAAGGGCGTCTTGTCGGTGAAGTAGTCCTTGCCCGCCGCCATCACGCGGAGGCCGAGTGGCCCGCGATCGCAGGGCACGGCGGCGGCGGTGACGAGCTTCACGGTGGAATCGGCGAGGATTTCATCGAGCGCGCGTGCGACTTTCACCTGCGGATATTTCGCGCGAAATGCCTCCACTTTCTTCGCATCGGAATCGTAGACCCATTTTAACTCAGCCCCGGCCTCGATCAGGCCGTTGCACTGGCCGTAGATGTGGCCGTGGTCGAGGTGCGCGGCGGCGAAAGTAAACTCGCCGGTCTTCACGACCGGACTGGGTTTGCCCTGCGGGGCGTAGTTCATGCCGTCGGCTTTCTGAATTTGGGTCATGGAAAATTACTTCTTCGCGGCCTTCGTGTCCTTGGCGAGTATCTTCACAGCCTCGTCGATCGCGGCGCGCGTTTTCTTGTCCATGCGCTCGATGAACAGCACGCCGTTGAGGTGATCGACCTCGTGTTGGATGCAGCGCGAGAAAAGCCCGGTGCACTTCAACACATGCGGGACACCGCGCTCGTCCTGAAATTTGACCGTGATGGCGTCGGGTCGCACGACGTCGCCGCGAATCTTGGGAAAGGAAAGGCAGCCCTCCTCGTAAACGTTTTCCCCAGTGCCGGGCCGCACCGTGATCTGGGGATTGGCGAGCACGAGCGGCATGAAGAGATCGAGCGGCGGGCGGGCACCGTCGAACTCCCACGCGAAGTCCGCATCCGACTCGCGCAGATCGACGACGCAGAGCTGGAGGGCGCGGCCGACTTGCTGCGCCGCGAGACCGATGCCCGCGGCCTCGTGCATGGCGTCGACCATCGCGGTGGCAAGCGCCGCCAAACTTGCGTCGAAGGCGATTACTTTCTCGCCCTTCTTGCGCAAAACGGGCTCGTTGTAGTGAACAATTCGCAGCGACATCGGTCGGAGGAGGTGTAGCGTGGGTTTGCCTATTCCCGCCGGCAAATAAATACTTCGTTCGATGACTGTCCCTTCCCCGAGCCAACGTTTCGCCGCCCCGGTCCTTGTCGGACTCGGTCTGGCGATCGCGATCGCGGCTTGGTTGCTGCCGGTGAACTTGAAATCGGTGAGCCCGGCGCTGCTGCGCGCGGCCGGAGCGGGCACCCCGACGCTGGCGGCCTACGGTCGCGATTTGGTGGAGGTCGAGAAGATCGGCCCGGCGGCGCTCGTGCTGGCTGCGGCGCGCGCCACGGGCGATCCGCGTGCGCCGCTCCTTGAGACCGCGCTCAATCAGTTTGCGCTGCGGCAGCCGGGGCTGATGGCGTGGGGCGGCTGGGATTCAATTTTGGATCCGCTGTTCAATCAGCGCGCGGACACGGGGCGGCGCGGCAGCACGCCGGTGCTGACCTTCTTCAACACCACGCGCGCACGCACCACGCTGCGCGCGTATCTCGCCAAGTCCGGTTCCGAGGGCGTGCAGTCGCTCTTAAAGCTGCGAGACCTCACGGGCACCGGGCGATTCGTGCCGGCGATGCGGCCCGGTGGCCAGCCACTCGACGCGCTGATTCTGCTGACGAGCCTGCTGTATGAGCGCGGTCATTTTTCGCCCGTGCTTCAGCGTGAGATTCGCAGTCTTACGAACGAGGCGCTGGAGAAAAAAGAGCTGGGCGATTTCGAGCCCGTCCTGGTCAACCTGCTCTCGCTCGGCCGCCGGCTCGACTGGGCGCAGCTCGCGGAACTCGTCCGCCGCACCGACAGCACCAAGACCCTCGGCGAATACGCGCACCTCGCGCGCGTCGCGCCTGATCAGTTGCCGCTTATTTACGCGGCGGCGCTGTTCTCCGATTCGGCGGATCGCGTGGCGGCTTATTTGATCGAATTTGGCAAGGCGGGTTTGGAGGATTTGAAACTCGCGCTCGCGTCCGGCCAGGGCGCGGTGCGGCAACTCGTGGTGCGCAAGGTGCCCGTCAATCACACCGAGAGTCCCACGCTCGACTTTGCCGCCGAGCTGGCGCTCGCGCACCCGCAACTGCTCCTCGCGCTGAAATACCTCGGCGTGCTCGCCGGCGTTTGGCTCCTCCTGCGCGGCCTCGATCGCTGGCTACTGGGGCCGGGCGGGCTCCTGGCGTTGACCGGGTCGTCCGGCCACATGAAGGCCGGCGCGGTGTCTGTTTTGTTTGCGCTGTTGCTGCTCGTCTCGACCGAGCCCTTCCTCTTGCAAGCCGCGCCCGCCTCTGAATTTCAATCGCGTCTTCCGGTGCTCGTCGTTGCGAGCGCCATCGTCCCTTCCGAGCCTCAATCACCCAACACCATGGAAACGACCCACCTGATCTCGATCGCTGTCTTCGCCGTGCTGCAAATCGCCGTCTATCTCCTCTGCCTGATGAAAATCCGGGAGATCGCGCAGCAGAACGTCTCGCCCGTCGTCAAACAACAGCTGATGAAGAACGAGGAGAACCTCTTCGACCTCGGCCTCTACGTCGGCATCGGCGGCACCGCCGCGGCGATGGTGCTCATCACGCTGGGCATCGCCAAGACCAACCTCATCGCGGCCTTCTCGTCGAATCTCTTCGGCATCACCTGCGTGGCGCTCGTGAAGATCCGCCACGTGCGGCCCTTCGTGCGCCAGCTGATCTTGGAGGAGGGCAATGCCGCCGGTCGCAGTTCCCGCGAGTCATGAACAAGACACTCCTCCTCATCCTCTGCGATTTTCTGCTGCTGACGTTGCTCGCGCTCACGCGCTGGGAGGCGGCGGAGCCGCCGCGGTCCAAGCAGCCGCCGGTGCCCGAACTTGCGGCCAACGCCGT
>JANXSC010000253.1 GCA_025352845.1 Opitutaceae bacterium | reverse complement strand
CGGGATGAACACCGACATGGTGCGCGTCGCGTGGGGCGAGCCCACCGAGATCGCGACCCCGCCACCGATACCGGTCCCGCCGATGCCACCACCGATGCCGATTCCGCCGATGGCGCCGATGGACGTGCCACCGCGACCGGTGCTGATGCCGATGCCAGGACCCGTCGAACCAATGCCGATACCGGAGCCGCCAATCCCGCTGCTGCCGATGCCCGTCGTGCCCATGCCGCCGCCGGGATACATCACCGAGCCGGGATCGCCGCCCTTGGAATAAACCCAAATCTCATCACCCGCCGGCGAGGTCGCGATCTCGGTGGGCTCGCCCCACGCGACGCGCACCATGTCGGTGTTCATCCCGGGCTCCACGTTGCCATCGAGCACCGCCTGCCGAATCTCAAGCGGCCACGTTTCATAAATATCGCGGTTCCGATCGATGCGGCTCATCTGCGAGGTGGAACAGCCTGCGCCCAATCCGAGGGTGACGGCCAGGATCACATTCAGCGAATGCCTGCGTTTCATGGCGGCGACCATACACCGAACGGCCCCGCCGTAAAGCCCGCGTGTGAATTCCCTTCCGCCACCAGCGCCCCGGACACTGGCCCCACTGTCCGGCAACCATCGGCCTCGCCGCCCCGTCCGCAAAAAAATTTCTTGGGATGAAAACTTTCATCGCACCCCGCGCCCGCTCCCGTCCACACTCCCCATCCCATCCCGCCCCGGGTCGCCCGACTCGAGCCGCACCCTATGAAACGCCCCCACCTGCTTCTCGCCCTTTTCGTCGCGCTCGCGCTCCACTGCGCCGCCCAGCCCATCCGCGTGCTCTATCTCGGCACGCCGGACCGCACGCCGCGCATGACCGCGCACGCGCTGATGCGCGACCTCGGGCGCGATGCGATCTGGTTCGACTACATTTCCGACCCGGCCGCTGCGACGCCGGAGTTCGTCGCCAAATTCGACGTCGTCGTGCTCGACGCGCCGGCCGAAAATTTCAAATCCCTCACCGCTGTGCCCGCCGCGAAGCGCCTCTCGGCCGCCGCGTTTGGCGAGACGACCGCCGCTGATTTCGCCGCCAATGCGAAAACAAAACTCCTCGCCGCCGCCGGCCTCGTGCGCGTGGCCGAGTGGGAAAAATTTCTTGCGCAGCGCGAGCCCGAGCAGCGCGAGGCGCGCCCCACCATCGCCAACTACGAGAAGCGCGCGCAGCCGGTCACGTTTCAGTTTCCGCTTAGCGTGAAGGGCAGCAAGGAGCGCACGCAGGTAGCGCCCGATCTCCGGCTCGAGCTTTTCGCCGCCGAGCCCGACATCGCGAAACCGATCTTCATGGCGTGGGACGAGCGCGGCCGCCTCTGGATCGCCGAGACGCGCGACTACCCGCACGACGTGAAGCCCGATGGCATGGGCAACGACAGCATCAAAATTTGCGAGGACACCGACGGTGACGGTCGCGCGGACAAGTTCACCGTCTTCGCCGACCACCTAAATATCCCAACCGGATTCGTCTTCGCGAACGGCGGCATCATCGTCGCGCAGTCGCCGCGTTTTCTTTTCCTGAAGTCCAGCAAGGGCGACGACCACGCCGACATCCGCCAGGAAATCATGACCGGCTGGGGCATCAACGACACGCACGCGCAGGCCAATAATCTCCACTACGGCCACGACAACTGGCTCTACGGTGCGGTCGGCTACTCCGGTTTCAAGGGCAACGTCGGCGGCAAGGATCTCCAGTTTGCGCAGGGCACCTACCGCTTCAAGGCCGACGGCTCCGCGCTCGAATTCCTTCACCAGTTTACCAACAACACCTGGGGCCAGAGCGCGAACGCGTTCGGCGATCAGTTCGGCGGCACCGCGAACAACGCGCCGTTTTTCTTCGGCGGCATCCCCGCCACCATCGTGCCGAAGGGCACGCGCGGCATCACCGCCAAGCGCATCAACACCGAGGACAAGAACCACACCATCACGCCGAATTTCCGCCAAGTCGACGTCATGGGCGGCTTCACCGCCGCCGCCGGCAGCGCGCTCATCAACTCGCCGAATCTCCCCGCGCGCCTGCAAGGGCGTGCGCTCGTCTGCGAGCCCACGATGAAAAACATTTCCGTGATGGATGTGCAGCGCGACGGCGCGGGCTACGTGGCCAACGATGGCTTCAATCTCGTCGCCAGCAGCGACGAGTGGATGTCGCCCGTCTTCGCCGAGGTCGGCCCCGACGGCGCCGTGTGGTTCTCCGACTGGCAGAACTACATCATCCAGCACAACCCCACGCCGAGCGTGGAGCGCGGCGGCTACGCGGCGAAGACCGGCGTCGGCGGCGCGCATGAAAATCCCCTCCGCGATCACGAGCGCGGCCGCATCTACCGCGTCGTCTGGGATCAGGCGAAACCCGCCGCAATCAAATCGCTCAAGGGCGCGAGCACTGCGCAACTCGTCGCCGCCCTCGGCGACGACAACCAATTCTGGCGGCTCACCGCGCAGCGCCTCCTCGTCGAAGGCCAGCACACCGACGCCGCACCCGCGTTGAAAAAAATCGTCTCCGCCTCCGCGCCGCTCGCCGCCCTCCACGCACTCTGGACGCTCCACGGTCTCGGCCAGCTCGACGACTCCACCCACCGCGCCGGCCTCTTGCACGCCGACGCCGCCGTCCGCCGCAACGCCACGCGCGCCCTCGGCCGCGACGCATCCGCCGTCTCGCTCTTTTTCTCCTCCGCCGTCGTCAGCGATCCCGATCCGCTCACGAAACTCGCCGCGCTCGTGAAGCTCGCCGAGTTTTCCACCACGCCGCAGATCAAGACCGTCGTCACGAATGTCCTGCGTAATCCCTCCAACCAGCAGGACGAGTGGTTGAAGGAAGCGAGCCGCCTCCTCGCCCGCATCCACGGCGCCGGTCTCTACAAGGAAGGTCCGAATCTCCTCCCGAATCCCGGCTTCGAGACGCTCGGCGCCGACGGCCTGCCCGTGGGTTGGCAACGCCGCGACTATGGCGACCGCCCGGCCAACACCTCCGCCGCGTGGAGCATGGCCGGCACCGAACGGGATTTTCACGGCGGAAAATTCGCACTGCGCGTGAACACCACCGGCGACGCCGATACGAGCTTCTACGCCGACGTGCCCGTGAAACCCAACACCCAGTATCGCCTCGCCGGCTGGATCCGCGCCCGCTCGCTGCGCGGCAAGGCCAGCCTCAACCTCCACGGCACCCGCGTCGAAACCGAAACCATCCGCCGCGACACCGACTGGGCCGAAGTCGAGATCGAGTTCAACAGCGGCGCGCTCACCACCGCCAGCGTCAACCTCCTCCACGTCGCCCGCGGCGAGTCCTTCTTCGACGACGTGCGCCTCGTCGAGCTCACCCTCGTCGACGACGGCGCCAAGCTTCAACCCGGCGACGCAGCCCGCGGCCAGCTGCTCGCAACGAAGCATCCCGCCGCCTGCATTCTCTGCCACACCATCAAGGGCCAGGGCAGCACCGTCGGCCCTGCACTCGACGGCATCGCCACCCGCGCCACGCCCGCCTACATTCGCGAGAGCCTGCTCGAACCGAGCAAGGTCATCGCGAAAGGCTACGAGCAGTTCAAAGTTTCCCCGATGCCCCCGATGGACGGCATCTTCAGTCCGCAGGAACTCTCCGACCTCGAAGCTTTCCTCCAGACCCTGAAGTAAACTCCGGTTCGCTGAGGGTGTTTTTGTTTGTCATTCTGAGCGCAGCGAAGAATCCACTTGGACTCTCGCTCCTCAAAAGCGCATCGAAACTCCTGCTGGATTCTTCGCTGCGCTCAGAATGACAGAAAGTTTTCCGAAAGTCTGTCCCTCACCTCTCAATTCTCAACCCTCACCTCTCAACCCCTCCGTCATGTCCGAAAAAAAAATCAACCTCGCGATCATTGGCCTCGGTTTCGGCGCCGAATTCATCCCGATTTATCAGGCCCACCCCAACGCCAATCTCGTCGCCGTCTGCCAGCGCGACCCGAAAAAACTCAAGGCGATCCAAGACGCCTTCGGCATTCCGAAGGGCTACACCGATTACGACGAACTCCTCCGCGATCCCGAGATCGACGCGATCCATATCAACACGCCGATTCCCGATCACGCCGCCCAGTCGATCAAGGCGCTGAAGGCCGGCAAACACGTCGCGTGCACCGTCCCGATGGCCACCTCCATCGCCGACTGCAAAAAGATCGTCGCGCTCACAAAGAAGACCGGCCTCCGCTATATGATGATGGAGACCGTCGTCTACGCCCGCGAATACCTCTACGTCAAAGAACTCTACGACCGCGGCGAGCTGGGCAAAATCCAGTTTCTCCAGGCGAGTCACCAGCAGGACATGGATGGCTGGCCGAACTACTGGCCCGGCCTGCCGCCGATGTGGTATGCCACGCACTGCGTCGGCCCGATGCTCGCCCTCACCGACGCCACCGCCGAATACGTTTCATGTTTCGGCTCCGGCACCATCCGCCCGGAGCTCGCCAAAAACTACGGCTCGCCCTTCGCCGTCGAGACCGCGCACATCAAGTTCAAGGACTCCGATCTTACCGCGCGCATCATCCGCTCGCTCTTCGACACCGCCCGCCAATACCGCGAGAGCATCGACGTCTACGGCACGAAAAAATCCTTCGAGTGGTCGCTCGTCGAACACGAGGAACACGTCCTCCACACTGCGAAGCTCCCCGAGCATAAGATCGCGAAAAAAGTCAAAGTCCCCGACTACGCGAAACGCCTGCCCAAGGGCATTCAGAAGTTCACCACCAAGGGCGTCTACGATCTCGGCAAGAAGACCCACCTCAGCTTCACGCAAGGCGCCGGCCACGGCGGCTCGCACCCGCACCTCGCGCACGAGTTCCTCACCGCCCTCGTCGAGGACCGCGAGTGCTACCCGAACGCCGTGAAGTCTGCCAACTGGACTTGCGTCGGTCTCTGCGCCCACGAATCCGCCCTCGCCGGCGGCAAGATCGTGAAACTCCCCGCCTTCACGCAGGGCTGATTGAAGTAGGGCAGGTCTTTGACCTGCCCTCAAACGTCCGTGCGTCTCGAAGGGCGGGTCAAAGACCCGCCCTACTCTTTCTTTGCATCGCCGCAGCTTTCCCGTTCACTCCGCGACTCGATGATCGAAGTCAGCCACCTCACCCGCGTCTTCCGCACCTACAAAAAAATCCCCGGCTTCTGGGGCGGCGTGAGGGGACTCTTCAAGCGCGAGTTCGAAGAAACTGCCGCCGCGAAGGACATCTCGTTCTCCATCGCCGAGGGCGAATTCGTCGGCTTCCTCGGCCCCAACGGCGCGGGCAAGACCACCACGCTCAAAATGCTCTCCGGCCTCATCTATCCGACGAGCGGCACCGCCCGTGTCGCCGGCTACGATCCCACGAAACGCGAAAACGCCTACCGCCGCCTCTTCGCCCTCGTGCTCGGCCAGAAAAACCAGCTCTGGTGGGACCTCCCCGCCATCGAGTCCTTCCATCTCCTCCGCGCGATCTACGCGATCCCGGAGGCGCAGTTCCAAGCCGCGCTCGACGAGCTCGTCGATCTCCTCGCGGTGCGCGAGAAGCTCAACGTGATGGTGCGCGAGCTCTCGCTCGGCGAGCGGATGAAGATGGAGCTGATCGCCGCGCTGCTGCACCGCCCGCGCGTGCTGTTTCTCGACGAACCGACCATCGGGCTCGATGTGGTGTCGCAAAAAAAAGTCCGCCAGTTTCTCCGCGACTACAACCGGCGCCACCGCGTCACGATTCTCCTCACCAGCCACTACATGGCCGACATCCAGGAACTCTGCGAACGCGTGATCGTGATCCACAAAGGGAGAAAAATCTACGACGGCGCGCTCGACCGGCTGGAGAACGCCGGCGGCGCAAAGAAAAAAATCATCACGTTTCTTCCCGCCGCGACCGCGAGCGACACATTTCCCGAGACGTGGAAGTCGCGCCACGCCCAGACCACCACGCGCACCGACGACGGCAAATTCACCCTCTGCGTGCCGAGCGACACCGTCGTCGCCGTCTCCCAGGAGATCCTGAGCACCGGCCCCGTCGCCGACATCACGATCGAGGATGTCCCGCTGGAGGACGTGATCGCGGAGCTATTCAGCGCGCAGGCGTAGGTTACGTCGTGTCTTGCAGAGCGCCTGAACGACGAAGCAAATCATACATCCCTGTCGGGACCTTCCATACCGGAACTAATTCCGCCATATATGCGGCCATTCCGAGATACATTTGCCGCGCAGCAATCCTCAGTTCTTCCGGTATCGGTCGTGCTTCAACCCTTACACGTGCTTGCTCTTGAGGCGTCACCAGAAATTCTATTCGTCTCCCCAATCCAAACGAAGGCAGAGGTTTGTTTCGGCGCAGGCGAAGCTCACGCAATAGGCGGAAATTGGTTTCACTCAATTGCCTGTGTAAAGCATACTGGGCCGCCATGAGTTCGCCGCGATCTATTTTTTGAAGGATCCACAGCAATTCGCAAAGAAAGACGTCTGCGAGTTCCGCGATTTCTGAATCGTTTAGCCGAACACCCGGCATTTCAGACACCACTCGTGCATAGAATTCGCCCCACGCGTTTTCACCCTTGATGACGTGATAGCCATTAACCAAGCATGTCGCGATTTCATTGAGAGCAATTCGAGCAGCGCGAATCCGATCATACACTCCTAGCCTAAATGCGAGACGCGCAAATCTGATGGCCACAGCTGGCACCACAACTAAATCCACCTGCCCACTCGCAAAAATCACCGTGACCTTACGCACGCCTCCACTTGCGGCTCTCACCGCCTGCATACAGAACCGCTGCGAGGGAATTGCTCGGCGCCAATCCATTCTTTCCATCTCAGCCGCAGCAGGAGTAATGATTTGCAGATCAAAATCAGACCACGAGTCCACTCCTATGACCTCGCGCTGGGCGTTCGCGCTCGACCCAAACAGAACGGCAGACTGCACCTTTGATTCCGCGTGGAGCCATGACTCCAGTGCCGGCAAGAGATTTTCGCGATTAGGATTCACCAGCTCCGGACTGAGATTAGAATCTCAGTGCTTTCCATGCCGGGGCCGGCGTGGATCTCGCCGCGGTGGAGCCGCAGGATTTCCTTAGCGAGGAAAACCCCGAGCCGCCCCTGGCTGGGCGCGCCACCGTTGACGGGTTCGGGCAGAATGCCCTCGAGCTCCATGCCCTTGCCTTTGAGCGCGAGGAGCGCCGTCGTTTCGTCGCCGCTGCCGGTGGCTCGCACCTTGAGCGCGATATCTTTCAACCCCTGTTCACCGCGGCTCACGCCAATGGCGGTAATGAGCGCCCGCAGGGCGTAATCGAGCAGCTTCTTGCTCGCGTGGATGAGAATCGGGTCCTGACCCAGCTCGACCCTCAGCCCCAGCGAGTAGCCGATGCTCTGGGCCAAATCGCGGATGTCGATGGCGGCGGGCTCGGCCTCGTGCAGCTCGTGCAGCACGGCGAGATTGTCGTTCAAGGCCTCAAGCGCCTCGACGTCGTTTTTTATCGTCTCGATCAGCGACGCCGGCATCGCACGCTCCCCGCTCGTCTGGCGGAAGGTCGCGAGGGAGACGAGCGCGTTCCCGAGCTCGTGGCTGAGCGTCAGCGCGAGGTCGCGCAGCATCTCGCGACGGCTGGCCCGCTCCCGCTGCGCCGTCTCTTTCAACTCCCCGGTTGCATCTTCCCAAGAGGCCCAGACTCCCCCGGTCTCCGTCACGATGCCGGCGCTGGCGCGAAACGGCTGGCCGGCACTCGGGGCCGCCCTCGCCACCTGCTGCGACCGCCGGGCATGTCCGATCAAGTCACGAACGACGAGCGGGACGTGGCGCGGCGCATTTTCGTTCGGACCGAGCACGATTGTGCCCGGCAGATATTTGGCCCCCATCGCCACCTGTTCCGCGCCGCGGGTCAGCCGTGTAAACTGCTCGGATTTCCCCAACAGGTGCCGGAGCAACCGGGCAAAGAACACCGCGCGAATCCGATCCGCCTCGTCGTAGGCCTGGCCGTCGTCGCGCACCCCGAGCGCCACGAGACCGAGCAGCCGGCCGTTGTCATG
>JANXSC010000248.1 GCA_025352845.1 Opitutaceae bacterium | reverse complement strand
TCGGCGGCGAGGAGATTGCGTTTGGCTTCGAGGCGGAAGCGTTTTTGCGGGATGTCCTGGTTGCGCCAGCGGTCGTGCGCCCAGAGCCACGAGGCGCAGAGGTTATCGGCGCCGCGCAGAAGATTTTCGAGCCAGCGGTTGAGGCCGAGCGTGACGGTGTCGCCGGAGCCCGCGTGCGTGATTTCCTCCGCGCCGATCGCGACGCGCCAGAAGCCGAGTCGGCGCGGGAAGATGCCGACGACGCGCGCACTGAATTTTTCCGCCATCAGACCGGGCAGCTCGGTCGTCGAGCACACGCGACCAAACAGCGTGGTGAGCGCGCCCTGCATGCCCGCGTTTTGATCGAAGAGCACGCCGACGAGGCCGCGGCGGCGAAGAATTTTCAGCGCCTCGGCGAAGCCCTCCTTCCGCGAGAGGAGCTTCATGCCGAAGCGCTCGCGGGATTTTTTCACGAAGTCGTTTGCCGCCGGATTGTCGAGTGGGCGAAAGATGATGCCGAACTCGGGAAACGTCCCCGGCACGACGAGCGGCATGGAGGTCTGCGCCTCCCAGTAGGCGATATGCGGCGAGCAGATCAGGGTGGGCGCGGAGGCGAGCGCATGCCGCGCGTAGAGCGCGAGCAACTCCGGCGTGGGTGTGACGATCGCGCGGAACCGAGCCTCACTCAGAAACGGCGTCGCGAGCGACAAGAGCCCCGTCTCGACCAGGCGCTGGCAACTGGTGCGGCCGATGGCGCGGTGCCACGCGGTCGGTTTTTCGGGGAAGGAATGGTGAAGGTTCGACAGGATGAGCCGGCGGCGACGGGGCAGGCAGAAGAAAACGAAATCGCCGGCCACCGCGGCGAGCACATGAAGCAGCGGCTCGGGCGTGCGGGCCGCGAGCCGGCCGAAAAATTTGAGGAGAAAAAGCAGCACGCAGCGCCTGTGATTGCGGGGTGGCGAGATTGAGGCAACCCATCTTCGGCCGCGGGGTCAGGAGGGATGGAAAATGAAACGCACCATTTGGAATTTGATTTCCGGCGGCAAAGGCCCTGAAACGTATCGCTTCCGCGGGGCGATGCAGTGCGGGCTGCGCGCGGACCCATGACCGAACTTCTCATCATCAAACCCTCGTCGCTCGGCGACATCGTGCATGCGCTGCAGGTGGCGACCTCGCTCAAGGCGCAGGTGGCGCACCTGCGCATCTCGTGGGTCGTGCGTGAGATTTTTGCGCCCATCGTGCGGGCGTGCGAGGCGGTGGATCATGTTTACGTCTTTGAACGCAACGCGGGCGCGAAGGGTTTTATCCGGCTGACGAAGGAGATCCGGAAAACGAATTTCGACTATGTGTTCGACATGCAGGGCCTGCTGCGCACTGGGCTGATGACCTCGCGCGTGCTCGCCGCGAAAAAAGTCGGCCGCTCCGATGCGCGCGAATGGTCGGGCGTTTTCTACGATGAGAAAGT
This sequence comes from Opitutaceae bacterium, assembly GCA_025352845.1. Lineage (GTDB taxonomy): Bacteria > Verrucomicrobiota > Verrucomicrobiia > Opitutales > Opitutaceae > ER46. The sequence goes on along the minus strand of JANXSC010000248.1, from coordinate 8,968 downwards.
GCCGCTGCCGGCGGCCGGGAAAAACAGCCACGCGCTGGAAATCCTCCTGCAATTTTGCGCCGTGTTTGGCGCGAAGCCGGAACTGCGCGGCGCACTGAAGTTTCGCGAAGTCGACAGCCTGAACCTGCGCTTCGCCGATTCGCGCGGCGGCGGTAAACCCATCGTGATGTTTGTGGACAGCCGGCGCGCGGAGAAATGCTGGGGCGGCTTCAAGCAACTCACCGAGCTGCTCCTGCGCGAGGACAAGAACCGCAAGGTCGTGTGGGCGGGCAGCGGCTACGTGCATGATCGCGGGGCGTTTCCCGCGGCGCAGTTTGCGAACGTCACGGGCAACACGAGCCTCGTCTCGCTCCCCGCGCTCGTGAAGCGCGCCGACTGGGTGATCGCGAACGACAGCGGACCGATGCACCTCGCGGCGGCGCTCGGCGTGCGCGTGCTCGGGATTTTTGGGCCGACGGACCCGCAGCTCTTCGGGCCTTATCCACTCAACGCGCCGGGCAACGTCGTCGTGCAGGCGCCCGTCGGAGATCTGAAGCTGCTGTCGGCGAAGGACGTTTACTCACGCCTCCAGCGGGCGCGGGCGCGGTTCAAGTGAAAGTTTGATTCCGGACGGTCGTCCGGCTCTGCTCGATTTTTCCATGCTCGATCCGAAACTCATCCGCGAAACGCCCGACCTCGTACGGGCGGCGATTGCCAAGAAACACCTCGAAGTCGATCTCGACGCCGTGCTCACGATCGATGCGACGTGGCGCGCGCAGCTGCAAGAAGTCGAGGCGCTGCGCGGGAAACAGAAGACGGCAAATACCGCGATGGCCGCGCTGCCGAAGGGCTCGCCGGAGTTCATCGCGAAAGTCGGCGAGATGAAGGCGGTCTCGGCGCTGGTGAAGGAACGTGAGACGGCACTGAATGAGACGGCGGAGAAGTTCAAGCAGGCGATGCTTTCGATTCCGAACCTGCCGCACGCGAGCGTGCCCGAGGGCCGCACGCCGGAGCAGAACGTGGTGTTTGCGACCAACGGCGACGTGAACGCCGTCTCGCCCGCCGCGAAGCCGCATTGGGAGATTTCCGGCTTCGACAAGCTCTTCGATTTTGCGCGGGGCGCGAAGGTCACGGGCGCGGGCTTCCCGTTCTACGTCGGCGATGGCGCGCGGATCGTGCGCGCTCTGCTGCATTTCTTTTTGGATGAGGACACCAAGGCCGGCTACACGGAAGTGAACCCGCCGATTTTTGTGAATGCGGCGAGCGCGACGGCCACGGGCCAGCTGCCGGACAAAGAAGGCCAGATGTATGAGACCACGCCCGATCATCTCTACGCGGTGCCGACGGCGGAGGTGCCGCTGACGAATTTCTTCCGCGACGAAATCGTCGAGGAGTCGGCGCTGCCGATCTATCGCTGCGCCTACACGCCGTGTTTCCGCCGCGAAGCCGGCAGTTACGGCAAGGATGTGCGCGGGCTGAACCGCCTCCACCAATTCGACAAAGTGGAATTGCTCAAGTGGGTGCATCCGGCGACGAGCTACGTCGAACTCGACAAGCTCCGCCTCGATGCCGAGCGGCTCCTGCAGAAACTCGGCCTGCCGTATCGCGTGCTCCTTATGTGCGGCGGCGACCTCGGTTTCTCGCAGTCGAAAAAATACGATCTCGAAGTGTGGTCGGCCGGGCAGAAGCGGTGGTTGGAAGTGTCGAGCTGCTCGAACTTCGAGACCTTTCAGGCGCGGCGTGCGCAGATTCGTTTTCGCGCGAAGGAAACGGGCAAACCCGAACTCGTGCATACGATCAACGGCTCGGGCCTCGCGGTGCCGCGCGTGCTCGCGGCGCTGCTGGAAAACAACCTGCAGGCCGACGGCCGCGTGAAACTGCCGGCGGCGCTGGTGCCGTATTTCGGCAAGGAGTTTCTCAGCTTTGCGTGAGGCGGCCGCGAAGCTCGCAGCGATTTTTCCGCGCGAGCGGTTGGACGCGGCCGTGGTGGCGTGGGCCGAGGCAGCGTCGCGGCGCAGCACGTGGGGCATCGCGTTCTCCGGCGGTGCCGACTCGCTTGCGCTGTTGCTGCTGATCTGGGCGCACTGGCCGGAGCGGCGCGGGCGGCTGCGCGTGCTGCATTTTGATCACCACTTGCGTGGACGCGAATCGGAGCGGGACGCGAAATTCTGTGCGCGCGTGTGCGCCGACTTGGGAGTGCAGCTGATCAGTGAAGTATCAACCCACACGCAGGCAGGGGTGAGTGAAGCCGACGCGCGAGATTGGAGGCTGGCGTTTTTCGTGAAGCACACGCGCGTGTTTTGGCTCGGGCACCAACAGACCGACGTGGCCGAATCGATGCTCATGCGCCTTGCGCGCGGGAGTGGTAGCGGCGGGCTGGCCGCACCGCGGCCGGTGCAATTGATGCCGCGCGGCCGAGTGCATTTGCGCCCGCTGCTCACGATCAAGAAGGGCGAAATCACGGCTGCCCTGCGAGAGGCTGATGCGAAATGGCGCGAAGATTCCACGAACTTGCGGGGGAAATATTTCCGCAATCGCATCCGCCTCGATGTGCTTCCGCGGTGGGTGGAAGCCGCGCAGCGCGATGCGGTCGCCGGTGCGGCGCGCTCCCGCGAACTGCTGGCCGAAGACGATGTGGCGCTGGAATCATGGCTCGCCGATCTCGACGTGATGGGGCCGCGACGGACTTTATGTTTGGCGAAACTGGCCGGCAAACCGCGCGCCCTCTGGCGTCGCGCGCTGCATCGCTGGCTGCTCGCCGAGCCCCGCGCGGGCGAGATTTCGCGGACGGCATTTGAGGCGTTGCTCGGGGCGATTGAGCAGGGGCGGCGGACCCGACACAGCATTGGCCGGCTGGGCTTTGCGGTGACGGATGGGGCTGTTCTGCGCTTCGAGCGCGTGCGTGCGCGTTGAGACTTATTTCGCAGGCGCGCCAATTGACTTATCGCGCTGGAACATCCACGGTCCGCCCTCAGTCCATAACGTAAATGTCCGAACCTGATCCCAAAAAATCCCGCCGGCCCCTGAAGAGCGTGCCCCCGGATCGTTTTCAACCGAAGATGCTGATCTTCTGGCTCGTGCTCGTGGGCGCAGTGCTGGCGTTGCTCTACGGCACCAACAGCATGAGCACGCCGTCTGACACCCTGACGATTCAGGATGTGATCGAACGCGCCGAGGCGAAAAACATCGAGGATAACCCCAAGCAGCGCGCAATCATCCGCCCCGATCTCAACGGGGGGCGCGATGCGCAGATCATCACGGGCAGCAGCCGCGCAAAAGACGGCGAGCCCTACAAGCCGTTCCGCGCGGCGGGCCGGGTGACCGATGCGAACATGATGCGGCTCCAGCAATCGAAGCTCTTCACCGAACAGGCGCCGCAGACCGCGCTCATGGCGATCGCGGTGAACTTCCTTCCGATCGTGGTCGTGATCGCACTCGTTTATTTTCTCTTCGTGCGCCAGCTCCGGCAGGCGGGCCGCGGGGCGCTGAGCTTCGGCAAGAGCCGCGCGAAGCTGCTGACTCGCGACCGCGACAAGATCACGTTTGCCGAAGTCGCGGGTTGCGACGAGGCGAAGGAAGAGGTCTCCGAGGTCGTCGAGTTTCTCAAGGATCCTAAAAAATTCACCAAGATGGGCGGCCGGATTCCGAAGGGCATTCTCATGGTCGGCCCTCCGGGCACCGGCAAGACGCTCCTCGCGAAGGCGGTCGCGGGTGAGGCCGACGTGCCGTTCTTCAGCATTTCAGGATCGGATTTCGTGGAGATGTTTGTCGGCGTGGGCGCGAGCCGCGTGCGCGACATGTTCGAGCAGGGCCGCAAGAGCGCGCCGTGTCTGATCTTCATCGACGAAATTGACGCCGTGGGCCGCCAGCGCGGTGCCGGCGTCGGCGGCGGCAATGATGAGCGCGAGCAGACCCTCAACTCGCTGCTCGTTGAGATGGATGGCTTCGACACCACCGAGGGCGTCATCATCATCGCCGCGACGAACCGGCCCGACGTGCTCGACAGCGCGCTGCTGCGTCCCGGCCGCTTCGACCGCCAAATCTTCGTCGATCTGCCGGACCTCATCGGTCGCGAGCAGATTCTTCGCGTGCACGCGAAGAAAGTGAGCCTCGCCGAGAACGTCGATCTCTCCGTGATTGCCCGCGGCACGCCCGGGCTTTCCGGCGCCGACCTCTCGAATTTATTGAACGAGGCCGCGTTGCTCGCCGCCCGGCGCAATAAGAAGAAAGTCGAGATGATCGATGTCGAGGATGCGCGCGAGAAGGTGCAGTTTGGCCGCGAGCGCCGCCGCCTGATGGACGACGAGGAGAAAAAGCTTACCGCCTATCATGAGGCCGGCCACGCGTTGATTACTGCGGTGCTCGATGACGGCTCCCTGCCGGTGCACAAGGTCACGATAATCCCGCGCGGTGGCAGCCTCGGCAGCACGATGTATATCCCGAAAAAGGACATGCTAACCCAGGAAAAAAAGAAACTGGAGATCCGCATCGCCACGGGCTGCGCGGGCCGCATCGCCGAGGAAGTGGTGCTCAATGATATTTCCAACGGCGCGGCCGGCGATATCCGCCAGGTGACCAAGATCGCGCGCCACATGGTGTGCGACTGGGGTATGAGTCCGCTCGGCATGATCGCGTTTGGGGAGAGCAACGACACGGTCTTCCTCGGCCGCGAAATCACGCGCAACCAAACCTACTCGGAAGAAACCGCGCGCAAGATCGACGGGGAGGTTTTCCGGATCGTCGACGAGCAATACAAGCGGGCGAAGCAGATCGTGCTCAAACACCGCGCCGAGCTCGACAAGATTGCCGCGGCGCTCCTTGAGTTCGAAACGATCGAGGGCAGGCATGTGCTCGAAATCATGCAGTTTGGAGAGATTCGCTCGCCCATTTTGGCGATCGCCCCGCCGAAGCTGGAGAGCACGGCGGCGGAAAAGAAACCGGCGGAAAAAAACGCCCCGGCTGCGGAGTCGCTCCCGCCCGGCGCGCATGCGCCCAACCCGGCCTGAATCGCGAGGTCACGGGGCCAGTCACGGGCGCGAAGCAATTCGCGCCTTTTTTGCGGGATGATGCGAAATCAGCCTTGGTTTCACGGGGGCGGTTGCGAAGATTGGCCCACTCATCCATGAAAATCTGCTGTATCGGAGCCGGGTATGTAGGCGGTCCCACGATGGCGATGATCGCCGCGAAGGCCCCGCACATCGAGGTCAAGGTGGTGGATATGAATGCCGCGCGGATCGCGGCGTGGAATTCCGACACGCTCCCGATCTACGAGCCCGGCCTCGACGAGGTGGTGAAGGGACGGCGCGGAAAAAATCTGCACTTCTCCACGGATGTGCACGGCGCGATTAAAGCGGCGGACATTATTTTTGTCGCGGTTAACACGCCCACCAAAACCTACGGTATCGGCGCGGGCCGTGCCGCCGATCTGCGTTTCATCGAGTCCGTCGCGCGCACGATCGCGGAGCACGCGAACGGTCCGAAGATAATCGTCGAGAAATCGACGATCCCGGTGAAGACGGCGGAGACGATCAAGGACATCCTCGCGGCGAATGCCCGCGGATTCAAATTCGAGGTGCTGTCAAATCCGGAGTTTCTCGCGGAAGGCACGGCGATGGCCGACCTCACGCTGCCCGACCGCGTGTTGATCGGCGGCGAGCGGACGCCGGGCGGTGAGATCGCGATCAAGACCTTGGTCGATGTCTATGCTAACTGGGTGCCGCGCGACCGGATTATCACGACGAACCTGTGGTCGTCGGAGCTTTCAAAGCTCGTGGCGAATGCCTTCCTCGCGCAGCGCATTTCATCGATCAACTCCATCTCGGCGCTGTGCGAGGCGACGGGAGCCGACGTGGATGAAGTTGCGAACGCGATTGGGCGCGACACGCGCATCGGGTCGAAATTCCTCAAGGCCTCGGTGGGATTCGGCGGATCATGTTTTCAGAAAGACATCCTGAACCTCGTTTACCTGTGCGAGCATTTCGGACTGCCCGAGGTGGCCGCGTATTGGGAGAGCGTGGTGAAGATGAATGACTGGCAGAAGCGCCGCTTCGCTTCGCGTATCGTGCGGTCGCTTTTCAACACCGTGGCCGACAAAAAAATCGCGGTGCTGGGCTTCGCGTTCAAGAAGGACACGAACGACACGCGCGAGTCCGCCGCGATCGCGGTGTGCCGCGACTTGCTGGCGGAGCAGGCGCGGGTCGTGGTCTACGATCCGAAGGTTCCGGCCGATGAGATTAGGGCGGACGTGCTCGGCAAGGGCAGGGAGGAGCCGCGGCTTATGGTGGCGAGTTCCGCCTACGAGGCGGCGCAGGGTGCGCACGCGATCGCAATTGTGACGGAGTGGGATGAGTTCAAGCGACTCGACTACGCGAAGATTTTTGCGGGCATGCAGCAGCCGGCGTTCATCTTTGACGGCCGGAACATCCTCGATTTAGCGCGACTGCGGGAAATTGGGTTTCGCGCTTCGGGCATCGGAAAATAGCCGGCTATTTCGCGCAAAAAAAAGGCCGCCCCTCGTCACAAGGAGGGGCGGCCCGATTTTGTTAGCGTAATGTCCCGTCGTTAAGCTTGCGGCGGGAAAGTGTCTTGGTTGTGGCGCTGGATTTTGACCGGCACCAATCTCGGTTCGACGCGAACGGTCGGACGCTTCAGCCCTTTTTTCAACGCGCGGCGGACGAATCCGGCGACAAATTGCAAATCGAACCTGAGCGGGAGAGTGGTCATGCTTGAGTGAGGAAATTGATAGTCTTTTTACCTTACCTCACAACTGGAACTAACCCCCGCCCTGGGCGCAGAAACACGTAACGCGGCTGCATCCGGGGGTTCGCCTCACGACCGAACCGGGGCGCGATGCACCTGCGGCGTCCACGTCGCGTAGCTGGGCTCCTCATGGAGAAAGGCATCCGGCTCATTCACCGCACGAAGCAAATTCGCATTGCCGATCTGCGGGAGGAATTCCGCGAGCGAGTAGGGCACCGTGGTGACACCGGGCGGGAGTGGGGACCAATGCCGGAAGCCTTCCGGCATCACCATCTCGCCGCTCAACTCCTCCGCTGCCACCCTGCGCAGCCCGCGGCCCAGTTGATAGTGATGCCACGCATCACGGCGCGCATCCGCAATAACCCCAACTTCGGCGCGGCCCGTCGCGTGGGCCACGAGGGCGAGGCTCGTGTAGGCGTAGACGGGCCGGGGCTTCAACATGCACCAGGTTCGAATCGCCATCGCCACGGTGCGAATGCCGAGCACGGAACCCGGCCCGTCACAAAAAACAAATGCGCCCGCCGTCTGCGGATCGTAACCGAGACTGGCGAGACATTGGAAAACCCCGATCCCCGACTCCTCGTGGCTGCTGGCCCAGCGATCGGCACCGTTCGGAGTCAGCAGGCCGACTTGGATCGTCGACGAGGCGGCATCGATTACGATCACCGAACCATGACGGAAAATTTCGCGCAGGCTGGGCATTTACGTGTCACGAAACGCGGTGGCGTTCCGTCGCGCAAGCGTGCAGAATCCGTCATTGACCGACCTTCGGCGCACTCTACGGTCGGCAATTCTTTTAACACCTAACCCGCCGCAACTCCGTCGTGAACGTCCAACTGAACAGTGTTTCCGCCACCCGCAAGAGTCTCGTCGTCACCCTCGACGCGAGCGAAGTCGCTGCCGAGCATCAGGCGGTCGTCAGTGAAATCGGCAAACTCGCGCGCCTGCCCGGTTTCCGTCCCGGCAAGGCGCCCGCCGCAATGATCGCGAAGCGCTTCGCCAAGGAAATCGCTGATGATTTCAAGCAGAAGGTCGTCGGCAAGGCCTACCGTAGTGCGCTCGAAAAGGAGAAGCTCGACGTGCTCAACGTCGTAAACGTTGAGGAAGGCACGATTGCCGTCGGCACGGCGGCTACCATTACGGTCACGCTGGATGTTCGCCCGGAGTTTCAGGTGCCCGACTACTCGAATCTCGCGACGGAGATTGCGCCGACCGAGGCGACCGACGCCGAGGTCGATGGAGTTATCCAAGGCCTCCGCAACGAGCGCGCTGACTTCAAGCCGGCGGACCGTCCCGCGCAGAAGAGCGATTACGTGAAGCTCGCCTACGAGGGGAAAATCGACGGCCAGCCCATCACCGACCTCGCGCCCGACAAGCAACTTTACGGCAAGGCCCCGCAAACGTGGGAGGAAGTTGAAGGTGCCAACGACGGCGTGATTCCCGGTCTCGGCAAGCATCTCGCCGGACTCAAAGCCGGCGAAAAGAAGGACATCGTGATCACGTTCCCCGCCGAGTTTGCCGCCGTGCCGGCGCTCGCCGGTCGCATCGCGAACTACGCGGTGGAGATTCAGGAAATCCGCGAGCGTGTGCTCCCGGCGCTCGACGCGGAATTTTTCAAGGCCCAGCAGGTCGACGACCTCGCCAGCTTGCAGTCGCAAGTGCGGACCAACCTGAGAATGCAGAAGGAGAACCAAAATCGCGCCGCGCAGCGCCGCCAGGTGATCGAGCAGCTGGGGGTGAAGGCGGATTTTCCCGTGCCGGACTCGCTCGTCGAGGCCGAGACGCAAGGCGTGCTGCGGCAGTTCATCGAGGAAAACATGCGCCGCGGCGTGCCACAGGAGCAGTTCGAGAAGGATAAGAAGGAGCTTTTCGAGGGCGCGCGGAAGTCCGCCGTCAACCGCGTAAAAATCCAGCTCCTCCTCGCCAAAATTGCGGAGCAGGAGAAACTCGAAATCACCAACGACGATCTCAACGACTACATCTACCGCGAGTCGATGCGCTCGGGCCAGAAACCCGACAAGCTCGCCAAGGCGCTCGGCGCCGATCGGGATCAGCTCCGCTCGGCGCAGCAGAACATCATTTTCGACAAGGCGGTTGATTTCTTGGTGTCCAAGGCTACGGTCAACATCGTCCAGCCAAAGGCCTGAGCGCCTCCAACTCTTCTACAAATCACGTGAGCTACGACGCAACTGTTTGGGATAACACCGGTGGCCGCCCGGTCGGCATGAGC
>JANXSC010000212.1 GCA_025352845.1 Opitutaceae bacterium | reverse complement strand
GTTCGAAAATAGCCGGGGGCTTCAGCCCCCGGATTCCAAATTGGCTTCCATTCGCATCGCGTAGCGATGCCCGAGCCCAGCCGTGGCGCTTCCAAGCGTTGCTCCGCGACGCACGGTTCAAACTCGTTTTGAACCGTGGCTTGAAAGCCACGGCTATCCTCACACGCCGCTCCGCGGCTCATACCCGACCCACACCAACCGAGGTTCGCACCAACTCGCACACCGCCATTGACGGCTACAGGGGGCCACTCAACTTTCAGCTTTCAACTAGCTCCACCGCTTGTCCGAATTCCTCCAGCAGCTCCTCAACGGCCTTTCCCTCGGCGCCATCTATGCGCTCATCGCGCTCGGCTACACGATGGTTTATGGCGTCCTTCGCTTCATCAATTTCGCGCACTCCGATGTGTTTATGGTCGGCGCGTTCATCGGCTACTACGTCGGCAAACTCGTGCCCGAGGGCACGCTCTGGGGCGGCATGATTGTGCTGCTTGCCGCGATGCTCGGTTGCGCACTTCTCGGGATGACAATTGAGCGACTCGCCTACCGCCCACTGCGCGGCGCCCCGACACTCAACGTCCTCATCACCGCGATCGGCGTTTCCCTCCTGCTCGAATACACGGGTCAGGTTTTCTTTGGCGCCGCGCCGCGAACCTTCCCGGCAATTTTCCCGGCGAAGAATTTCCAGTTCGGTTCCCTCACCCTCTCCAGCAACCAAATCGTCGTGATCGTGATCGCCGTGGTGCTGATGCTGGCGCTGCAGTTTATCGTTTACCGCACCAAGATGGGCACGGCGATGCGCGCCGTCTCGCTCAATCCCAAGGCCGCGCAGCTCGTCGGGGTGAACAACGATGTCGTCATTTCCTTCACCTTCGGTCTCGGCTCCGCCCTCGCCGCGGCCGGCGGCATTCTCTACGCGCTCAACTACCCTTCCATCGATCCGCTGATGGGCGTGATGCCGGGCCTCAAGGCCTTCGTCGCCGCGATCCTCGGCGGCATCGGCAACATCCCCGGTGCGGCGCTGGGCGGCCTCCTCCTCGGCACCGTCGAAACGTTCGTGAACGGCAGCCAGTGGTCGACCTACAAGGATGCGATCGCCTTCGCGATTCTCATTATCATCCTGCTCTTCCGGCCCGCCGGGCTTCTCGGAAAATTCACGGTGGAAAAGGTCTGAGCCATGCCCAAGCCGCACCTCGCCCTCGTTGCCGCGCTGCTCATCGCCCTCGGAATTTCCCAATTCTCCAGCAGCTTCGATCCCTACTTTCTCGATGTGCTGATCGGGATCGGGATCAACATCATCCTCGCGGTCTCGCTGAACCTGGTGAACGGCTACACGGGCCAGTTCTCCCTCGGCCACGCCGGCTTCATGTCGGTCGGCGCTTACTTTTCGGCCGCCGTGAGTCTCTTCATCGCACCGCAGTTTCTGAGCGGCGCGAGCGGCACGCCGCTGCAACAGGGCGGGCTCTTCGTCACCGCACTTCTTACCGGCGGTTTGTGCGCCGCCTTCGCCGGGCTGTTGGTCGGCGTGCCATCCCTCCGCCTCAAGGGCGACTACCTCGCGCTCGTGACGCTCGGCTTCGGCGAGATCATCCGCGTGTTTTTCCAGAACGTGGAAAAATTCGGCGGCGCGCTCGGGCTCAATGGCATTCCCGCCTACACTTCGATTTTCTGGGTCATCGCGTTCGTCGCGCTCACCATCTTCGTCGTCACCTGCCTCGTGAATTCGACCTACGGCCGCGGTTTCCTCGCCACGCACGACGACGAGATCGCCAGCGAGGCCGTCGGGCTCGACACCACCCGCTACAAGATTGTCGCCTTTGTGATCGGCGCGTTTTTCGCCGGGATCGCCGGCGGGCTCTATGGTCACTTCAAACTCACGATCACGCCGACGGGTTTCGATTTCACCAAGAGCATCGAGATCGTCGTGATGGTCATCCTCGGCGGCATGGGCAACACCCTCGGTGTCGTGCTCGCCGCCGTTCTGCTCACGCTGCTCCCCGAACTGCTCCGCCCGATCGCGGAATACCGCATGATCATCTACTCGCTCCTCCTCATTGTGCTGATGCTTGTGCGTCCCCAGGGGTTGTTTAACTTCCAACGATCCCCCGCGAAAAAATCGTCCTCCCCATGATCACAACACCCACCCCCGATTCCAATCCGCAGGAGACAGTTCTCTGGCGCGGCACACCGTCGCAATGGA
>JANXSC010000211.1 GCA_025352845.1 Opitutaceae bacterium | reverse complement strand
CAGCGGTGTAGCCCGCGGCGGTGACGAGACGACTGGGGATGAGGTCGAACACGCGGCCTACGGTGCGCGTGCGCTCCTGCCGCACGCCGAGGTTGAGCCGGAGCTGGTGCCAGCGGGTGTTAAACTCGACGTAGCCGGCATCGACCTGCTCCTTCACCGCCCGCGGGCTGGCGCGCAACGCGGTGAAGTTACCCACGGTATTCTCGGTAAACTGCGCGGGGTCCTGCTGGAACAACTGATACATAAGCGTCGCATTCGCGATCGGGATGCCGAGCGAGGGCACGTTGTCGCCCTGTCGCGGATCGAAGACGGGTTCCCGGTGGATCGCCATGACCGTGGAGGGCGCGAGCTGGTCGCGCGCGGCGCCGATGGAGGTCCACGTGAGGGCGCGGGTCTTCCACAAATCGTAGGCGGTGAGGTGCGACTTCACACCCGCCGAAACGGTGATCGGCAGGCCGAGGTCGAAGGTTTTCTTGGCGTCGAAATAACCCTGCCAAACCTGGCTCTGGCCGGTGCGCTCGGAGGTGCCGATGTTGTTCGCGTTGGCGTCGTCGCGGTTGAAGCTCGCGATGTCGTTCCACGGTCTCCCGGAAGTCTGGCGGAACTGCCAATCGCCCTCGCGGGTGCTGCTGCGGGTGGCGGCCCATCCCATGCGCGTAATGCGATTGTTTGTCGTTGCCCAGTAGCCCGTGCGCCGATCCTCATAGTGCGTGCGGCTGCGCGAATAGCCGCCACCGGCGGTGAGCTGGAGATCGCCACGCTTGAACTCAAGCTTCGGCGTGTAGGTCGCGGTATCGTTCCACTTATGGCTGTGGCCGATGATGGTTTCGAGGCGCGTATTGATGTTGGTGGTCGGGCGCGCGATGAGATTCGTGAGCGTTGATGCCGGATCGAAGTCGGCGGTATTGGCGCGGAAGATCACCTGGCGGGCGTTAATCTCGTCGATGAAATGTGAGCCTTGCGTGCGCAGCGAGGCGACGAGACCGGGGAGAATCTTGTAATCAAGGTTGAGGCCGAAGGCGGCGCGCGTGGTGATCTTCGGGTTGTCGCGAAACGTGATGTTGTTGATGAACGGCGCGCGCGGAGCGGCGACCGTGCCGGTGTCGAAGGTTTGGGTGATGCCGGCCTGCTCGTTGTAGAGCGAATTGTGCGAGAGACTGAGCTGCACGCCGAAGCGCTGCTGAAACGAATCGGCGTAGGTGAACACGAAACCGGGTCGGATTTTGCGGTGCTCGCCGTCCCCGGGACCGGGCGTGCGCGCGGTGGTGAGATCGTAGGGATTGGCGGTGAGCGTGGTCGTGAAGGTGATCTCGCGGCCCTTGCGCTCGAAGGCATTTCTGCTGCGCATGTTCATCGTGCCGGCGGGCGCATCGGCGTCCATGCTGGCGGTCGAAGTCTTGTTGATCTCGATCGATTCGATGCTGGTGATCGAGGACTGCTCGAATTCGAACTGCCGCGTCGAGCCGCCAAACGTCGCCGAGGCCGCACTCGCCATTCTCATGCCGTCGACGCTCACCGCCGCGTATTTCGGATCGAGGCCGCCGAGGCGCACGGCGCGAGCATCGGCATCCACGTAGTCGAGCACGACGCCGGGCAGGTATTTCACGAACTCGCCGACGTTGCCGCCGGTGATGTCACCAAAATTGTCGGCGGCGACGACGCTCTTCATATTGAGCGCGGCGCGTTGCTCCATGATCGCCTTGGCGTTGCCCTCGCGCTCGTTGGAGACGACGAATTTTTCCAGCGTCACGATCGCGTCGGCGTTCGGCTTCGCGCCGACGCCCGGCGCAAACATCGCGCCCTTCAGCTCGAACTCGCGCGTCGCCGTCTGGCCCGCGGTGATCGTGAGGCTCGCCGTGGCTCGCTCGTAGCCGGTGTAGGCGACGGCGACCGTGACGGTGCCAGCGGGGACATTCGCGAGCGTGTAGGAGCCGTCCGCGTCGGAGTAGGCCACGATGTCCGTGCCCTCGACGGTTACCTCGGCGTTGCGGACGAAGCTCTGCGTCGCGGGGTTGAAGACGCGGCCGACGATGCGGCCGGTGGCCGCGGATTGCGCCGAGACGCACGCGGCGGCGAAACTGAAAAGCAGCAGGCAGGCGAGACGGCGCGCCAGACGGCGGCCCGGAGGGAGGGCTATGGCATTCATGGGCAGGATGTGGCGAGGAGGTAACCGATCAGAGAACAGGAGGCAGTAGAGCGGAGTTCTCGCCCGAATCAGCTCCAAAAACGCGCACCACGATCTTTCTCACGTCGATTTGCAGGTCGCCTTGCTCGCGTAATTTGACCTTGCCCGACCGCGCAGAATTTCTCATCGCCCGATTCAGACACCGCGCCATGTTGCCGGGAACGTTTCGCATCCTCGTGCTGGAACGATAACGGGAACCGCGATTTCGCCCACGCCATCCGCGCCAGTCGGCGGTGGCTTGCGCTTGAACCGCAGCTCCGATGGATTCGATTCCGATGTGAATGCGAAGCTGCGCGTAAATTTTATTTTCGAACTCCTGTGGCGTCCGAATGGAAAGAACTGACCGCAGGACGCACCCCATGGCTATCGCAGATAATAAAAAAACCGCGGTGAATGCGCGGCGGCTCGCGGGCGGCGTGTGGGCGCTCGGGTTCGTGAGCCTATTCATGGACATTTCGTCGGAGATGATTCACGGGCTGCTGCCAGTCTTTCTGGTGGGCACGCTCGGCGTGAGCGCCGCGGGTTTGGGGTTGATTGAAGGCATCGCGGAAAGCACGGCAGCGATCACGAAGCTCTTTTCGGGCATGTGGTCCGATCGCATCGGGCGGCGGAAGCCGCTCGCGCTTCTGGGCTATGGCCTGGCCGCGATTACCAAGCCGCTGTTTCCGCTCGCGGACAGCATCGCGACGGTTTTCGCCGCGCGCTTCATCGACCGGATCGGCAAGGGGATTCGCGGCGCGCCGCGCGATGCGCTCGTCGCCGATCTCACGCCGCCCGAGCAACGCGGCGCGGCGTTTGGCCTCCGGCAGACGCTCGATACCGTCGGCGCTTTCGTCGGCCCGCTGCTGGCGATGGGCCTGATGGTGTGGCTTGCGGATCGCGCGCGCACGGTTTTCTGGATCGCGACGGTGCCGGCGTTCATCGCCGTGGGCATTCTCGTTTTTGCGGTGCATGAGCCGACGGCGTCCCGGCCCAAGGCGGTTCGCGGCAACCCGCTCGCGGGCTTTCGCTGGCGGAGTTTTCCGGCGCCTTTCTGGCGGCTCGCGGTGATCGTGGCGCTGTTCACGCTGATGCGATTCTCCGAGGCATTTTTGGTGCTGCGCGTGCAGTCAACGGGTGTGCGCGACGCGTATGCGCCGCTGGCGCTCGTCGTGATGAATCTCGCCTACGTGCTGTCCGCCTACCCGGCCGGTGCGCTTTCGGATCGGATGCCGCGCCATCGGCTGCTCGCGCTCGGCTGCCTCGTGATGGTCGTGGCCGACGGGTTTCTCGCGTTCGGTCAGGGCCCGGTGGCGATCTTCGTCGGGATCGCGGCGTGGGGTTTGCACATGGGCATGACGGAAGGGCTGCTCAATGCGCTGACGGCCGACCACGCTCCGGCGGAACTGCGCGGCACGGCCTTCGGCGTCATCAATCTCGTGCGCGGCGTGATGCTCTTCGTGGCGAGCCTGATGGCGGGCGCACTGTGGTCGAAATTCGGACCGCAGGCCACTTTCCTCACCGGCGCCGTGCTGGCGACGGTGACCGCCGTCGTCGCCGCCCGGCAAATCGGCGAGCGAACCCGCCCGGTATGATCCTTCAACGATTCGTAGCGATTGCCCTTTTATGTTTTTGGTTGGGCGGTTTCACGTTCTATTCGGGCGTGGTGATCCCCACCGCGGTCGAGGTGATCGGCAGCCACCGCGAAGTGGGCTTCGTAACCCAAAGGGTGACGCAATGGTTGAACGTGGCCGGAGTGGCGACGATGGCTGCGCTGCTGTGGAATATCCGGCGAGGCTGGAAGGTCGCGGAGTCCGTTGAGCGAAAATGGCTGGCCGGAACGCTTGCCCTTCTGGTCATCGCGACCATTGCGTTAATTATTCTGCACGCGATTCTGGATGCCCGCCTGGACCCGACTGCATTCCAGATTTCACCGAGACGAGATTTCCACGCCTGGCACCGGGCCTATCTGCTGATTTCCACAGCACAATGGGGGACCGCCCTGGTGCATGTGTGGTTCATGCTTTCAACGTGGCAGCGTGCAGACACGGCGGCCCACCGCGTCACTCGTTCTTCACCCGACTAACCGCGCTCGGCGAAAAAAAAGCCGGGGCAAAAGCTGCGTTGCCGAGTCTCGGAGATGTATCGTTATGTTTAGCAAAAGTGAGCGGAGAACCGCAGCCGCACCACGAAGGATTCCGTCCGAATCACTCCCCAAAACCCGCATCGACTTCACGCCGCTCCGTCTTCAATTTCCCGCCTTCCCTATGAATGCACTCCCCCATTCTCTGCTCAGTTTCCTGATGTGGTTCGCCAGCGCCGTCGCGCTCCATGCCGCCGCGCCCGCTCAGAAGCCCAACGTCCTCTTCATCGCCATCGACGACCTGCGCGACTGGGTCGGCTACTTCGAGCACAACCCACAGGCGAAGACGCCGAATTTCGACCGCCTCGCGAAGCTGGGTGTGTCGTTCACGCGCGCCTATTGCGCCTCGCCGGTCTGCAACCCCTCTCGCACCGCGCTGATGTCGGGCATGCGGCCCTCGACCACGGGCGTCTACGAAAACAACATCGACTTTCGCCCGCTCATCTCGCCGGACAAGATGCTGACCACGGCGTTTCGCAACGCCGGCTATCGCGTCACCGGTGCCGGAAAAATCTACCACGAGTCCTATCGTCGCGACAGCGAGTGGGACGACTACCTCCAGCGCGAGGGCGGCAACGGCGGCGCCACCCGCGTGCCCGCCGGCCAGAGCGACGGCGTCGGCGGCATCAAGTTTGCCCCGCTCGATTGCAAGGACAGCGACCTCCCCGACTGGACCATCGCCGACTACGGCATCGCCGAGCTCGCGAAGAAGCACGACCAGCCGTTTTTCCTCGGCGTTGGTTTCCACAAACCGCACATGCCCTGGAACGTCCCGAAGAAGTGGTTCGATCTCTTTCCGCTCTCGTCGATCCAGCTCCCGCCTTATCTCGAAAACGACATGGACGACATCCCGCCCGCCGGCGTGCGGATGGCGCACCCCGAGACCGATCACGTGCCGATGCAGAAATCCGGCCGCTGGAAGGAAGCAATCCAAGCCTACCTCGCCACCATCGCCTACTGCGACATGAACCTAGGCCGCGTGCTCGACGCCTACGAAAAATCCCCCGACCGCGCCAACACCATCCTCTGCCTCTGGAGCGACCACGGCTGGCACCTCGGCGAGAAACACCACTGGCGCAAATTCGCGCTCTGGGAAGAAGCCACGCGCTCGCCCTTCATGTGGATCGTCCCCGGCGTCACCAAGCCCGGCACCATCTGCAGTCGCACGATCGACTACATGGGAATTTTTCCAACGCTCGCCGAACTCTGCGGCCTGCCCGTGCCGAAGCACGTCGAGAGCGAAAGCTTCCGCGCCCTGCTCGCGAACCCGCAGGCGGCGTGGGACAAGCCTGCCGTCACCACCTACCGCTATAAAAACCACGCCGTGCGCAACGCCGGCTGGCGCTACATCCGCTACGCCAACGGCGACGAGGAACTCTACGACGAAACCAAGGACCCCAACGAATACGTGAACCTCGCAATGAAGCCCGAGTTCGCCGCGAAGAAAACCGAACTCGCGCAATACCTCCCGAAGTCCGATATCGCCGACCCCAGCATGGCTCCAACGCAGGACGCCACCGATGATCGCGCCGCGAAGAAAGCGAAGCGGCAGGCGAACAAGGCGAAGGAGGAGTGAGAGGCGTCCGCGGCCCCGGCTCTCACGGGCCGGGACCGCGACTCGTGGCCCGCTGAGCGCGCGGGGGGACTAAATCGTTTCATCCTTAAACCTGATTTCCGGCCATGAAAAACCTGATTTCTCTGGCGCTCCTATCGCTCGCATTTTCCCCCGCAATTGCCCGGGCGGCCGCGCCGGAAAAATTTCCCGCCGGCGACGGCCGTTTTGAGTTCACGGATTGGGCCGGGCCGACGCTGCCGGTCTGGTTTCACGCGCCGGAAAAAATTACGCCGGAGACAAAAATCGTTTTCGTGATGCACGGGCAGGCGCGCGACGGCGATGCGTATCGCGACCAGTGGAGTGCGCTCGCCGCGCGTTACGGATTTCTCCTGCTGGTGCCGACGTTCGGCAACCGCGATTTCCCCGGCTTCGAGAGCTACAACTACGGCAACGTCATCGGCCCCGACGGCCAGCGCCGCCCGGCCGGGCAATGGTGCTTCACCGCGATCGAGCGGCTCTTCGATCACGTGAAGGCCACGGCGGGACTCACGACGCCGACGTATTTCATCTACGGCCACTCCGCCGGCGCGCAGTTCGTGCACCGGTTGTTTTTCTTTTTGCCGGAAGCGCGGGCGGCGCGCGTCGTCTCCGCCAACGCCGGAGCTTATATGATGCCGGACTTCGCCATTGAGCATCCTTATGGGCTCAAGGGATCGGGCGTGACCGAGGCGGATTTGAAAATCGCGCTGCGCCGTCCCGTGCTCGTGCTGCTCGGCGAGGCCGACATGGACCCCAACCACCGCCCGATGCCACGCACGCCCGAGGCCAACCTGCAGGGGCTGCATCGCTTTTCACGCGGGCTGAATTATTTTCGGCAGGCGAGCGAGGCGACCGTGCGCCTCACCGTCCCCTTCGGCTGGAAAATCGCCACCGTTCCCGGCGTCGCCCACAGCAACACCCTCATGGCACCGCACGCCGCGGCGCATTTATTCGGAAGGTCGCCAACAAACTAATCGGGCAACGTGCCCGACATCCGCACTGTCTCGACAAACTCCAGCCGCCCGCGGCGCACGGCGATAATCGCGGCGGCCTTGTCGGCATCGCGCTGCGCGTTGATCGTGGTGCGGCCCGTGACGCCGGGAAACTCCTTCGTGGCGGCGAGCGCACGACGGAGCGCCGACTTCTCCGTCGTGCCGGCGCGCGTGATCGCATCGGCGGCGAGCCGCACGGCATCGTAGGTGAGCGCGGCGAGGCCGTTGGGCGCGGAGCCGTGACGCGCGCGATACGCCGCAACGAAGCGCTTCGATTCCGGCGCGGAGTTGGCGTCGGAAAAATGCGAGGAGTAGTAGGCTCCGTCGAGTGCGGCGCCGCCGATTTCAAGCAGCTGCGGCGCCTCGAAGCCGTCGCCGCCGAGGAGCGTCGCGGTGAGGCCGAGTTGCTTCGCCTGCTGTGCGACCAGACCGGCCGCGACGTAGTAGCTGGGCAGAAACAACGCGTCGGGCTGCGCGCCGCGCAGCGCCGTGAGTTGCGCGCGGAAATCCGTGTCGGCCCCCGCGTATCTCTGCGTCGCGACGATCTCGCCGCCGAGCGCCGTGAATGTCCGGGAAAAATATTCCGCGAGCCCCACCGAATAGGGTGAGCCAGCGTCGATCAGCAGCGCCGCGCGTTTCAGCCCAAGCCGCTTCCGCGCAAACGTCGCGAGCACATCGCCCTGAAACGGATCGATGAAGCACACGCGGAAAATCGCGTCGCCGGTCTCGGTGACCTTCGGGCTCGTCGAGGCCGGCGTGATCAACGGCACGCCCGCCGCCTGCGCCACTGGCGCCGCCTCCAGCGTCCGCCCCGACGAGCACTCGCCGATGAGCGCCACGACGCGGTCGCGCGCGATGAGTTTTTTCGCGGCTGTCGCCGATTCGCCGGCCTGCGAGCGATTGTCCTCCACGACGAGTTCCAGCGGACGACGGAGCACGCCGCCCGCGGCATTCAGTTCATCGATCGCGAGCCGCGCCCCGCGCAGCGATGCCTCGCCGAACGATGCATCGCGCCCCGTGATCGACATGAAAAATCCGAGCCGCACCGGCTCGGCGGCGGGCACGGTGGTGAACGTGAGCAACGCAACCAAAACCATGAAAATTGAACCGGACTTCATACGCCATGACGCAACCATGCTCCAAAGTGCGCGGCGACACGAAACGAGAATGAGACATCCCTCGACCGTTTCGATTCAGGGAAAAGCACTTTTCCGCTTCCCCTGACCGGCCACCGCGATCCAACTGACGCCGTGCAACTCCACCTCGAAAACCACGTCGTCGCGATCACCGGCGGAGCCAGCGGCATCGGGCGCGCGACGGCGGAGCTGTTCGCCGCCGAGGGCTGCCGCGTCGCGCTCTGGGATCTCGCGCCGAATGTCGCGGCGGTCGCGGACGAGCTGCGCACGGCGTTCGGTGCGGTCGCGCCGGCGCTCGGCTGCGTGGTCGATGTCACGAAGCGCGACACGATCGCCGCCGCGCTCGCCGCCACCGAAGCGCAGATCGGGCCGATCGATCATCTCGTGCATGCGGCGGCGATCGGCTCGGGGAAATTTGGGTTTCCGTTTACCAACGTCCCGCCCGCCGCGTGGCCGCGCGTGCTGGAGGTAAATATCATGGGCATGGCCAACGTCGCCGATGTCGTCGCTCCGCGATTCACCACGCGGCGCGGCGGCACGATGGTGTTTCTCGCGTCGGTCGCCGGCCAGATGGGCTCGCAAACCGATCCGCCTTACAGCGCGTCGAAGGCGGCCAACATCAATTTCGCGCAGTGCCTCGCCAAGGACCTCGCGCCCCACGGCGTGCGCGTGAACACCGTGTGCCCCGGCATGGTGCAGACGCCGCTGAACGAGGGCGTGTGGCGCTCGTGGCACGACGCGCAGCCGCCCGAGAAGCGCCGCAGCTATGCCGATTGGGCCGCGGAAAAAATCCGCGCCGTCGTCCCGCTCGGGCGCTGGCAGTCACCGGCCGACATCGCCGACACGATTGTGTTTCTCTCCTCCGCGCGCGCCGCCCAAATCACCGGCCAGACCATCAACGTCGATGGTGGCTTCGTGATGCATTGGTAGGCCAGCTCGCTTGCGAGCGCTCTGCCGGTTTGTGACCGGGCGCTCACAAGCGAGCTGGCCTACGCGATCAAACGCCACCAACTCAAAGGCCGCCCGGCCAGCGGCCGGGCCTACAATTATTTTTTCAGATACCCCTCCAGCCACTCGAAGATTGTCTTGTGCCACAGTTCGCTGTTCTGCGGCTTGAGCACCCAGTGGCCTTCATCGGGAAAGTAGAGCAGCCGCGAGGGCACGCCCTTGCGCTGGAGCGTCGTGAAGAGACTCAGCCCCTGCCCGATGGGCACCCGGAAATCGAGTTCGTTGTGGATGATCAGGTTTGGGGTCTTGAATTTAGCGGCGTGTTTGTGCGGCGACCATTTTTCAAAGTCCGGGTTCTCCCACGGAATGCCGTGCTCCCACTCGTCGAACCACGTTTCCTCGGTCACGCCATACATCCCGGAAAATTCATAGACGCCACAGTGCGTGACGAGCGTGCGGAACTTGTCGGTGTGACCCTGAAACCAGTTCATCATGTAGCCGCCGTAGCTCGCGCCCGCTGCGGCCATGCGCGACGCATCGACGTAGGGCTGCTGCTCCATGTGCGCTAGGCAGGCCATGAGATCGGCGAAGACCTTGCCGCCCCAGTCGTGCGAAATCTCGTCGGTGAATTTCTGGCCGAAGCCCGTCGAGCCGCGCGGATTCGGCAGTGCGATCACGTAGCCCTGCGCGGCCCAGACCTGCGGATTCCAGCGCGCGGACCACGAATCGAGAAACGCGCTCTGCGGCCCGCCATGCACCCAGAACACGAGCGGATATTTTTTCGCCGCATCGAAACCCGGCGGTTTCAAAATAAACATCTGCACCGGCGTGCCACCCGCCCCGCTGACCGTGACGGACTCGGGTGCATTGCGCGTGATGCTCGCAAGGAGCGCATCATTCGTGTGCGTGAGCACCTGCGGAGCAGCGTCACCGATTCGCCAGCGCGCGACCTCGGCCGGCTGCGTGAGCGACTGCCGGGCAAACGCGATCCACTTTCCGTCGGCGGAGACCGACACGTCGCCATTCACGGCACCTGTGACCACGCGCTTCGGTTCGCCCCCACCGATTCCGATGCTCCACACCGGCGTGCCGCCTTTTTCCTGCGCCTCGATGAAAATCGTTTTGCCATCCGCGCCCCACGAAAAATGACTCACCGACTGATCCCATTTGCCGGTGAGACTGCGCTGCTCGCCGCTCGCGCGGTCGAGAATCCACAGCGACCACTTGTCCGCCTCGGCTCCCGCCCGCGCCTGCGCGCGATACGCGAGCAGCTTCCCGTCGGGCGAGAACCGCGGCAACCCGTCCGCCGCAGGATTTTTCTCCGTGAGATTCTTACGCGCACCCGTCGCGAGATCGACCGACCAGAGATCGTGGTTGGTGCTCCACGCCTGTTCGCGCAGCACGGCGGGCGGCGCGGAGAAAACGATCTCCTTTCCATCCGGCGAAAACGCAAATTCGTCGCCCGCACTGAACGTGCTCGACGTCGGCACCGCGTCGTTCTCGCCGGGCGTCACATCGCGTGGCTCGCCCGCCGTGCCATCGGCCGCGATCGAGGCGACGAAAAGATGCTGGCGCTTGTCGTCCACCCACGAATCCCAGTGGCGGTAGAGCAGCTGGTTGAGGACGCGGGCCTTTACCTTGCCCTTGTCCCGCGCGGCCTGCTTCTCCGCGTTGAGTTTGTCTGAATCCTTGAAAGGCCTGGCCGAGAATTCGGGAAACACACTCGACACAAATGCGAGCGCCTTCCCATCGGGCGACCACACCGCCTGCGCCGCGCTGGTCGCGATCGACGTGAGTTTCCGCGCCTCGCCGCCGCCCGCCACGGGCAGCAGATAGATTTGCGATTCGCCGTCGCGCGCCGACTCGAAAGCGATCCATTTCCCGTCGGGCGACCAGCGCGGGTGCGCGTCGCGCTTCGGGGAGGTCGTGAGCTTGCGCGACTCGCCGCTGCCATCGGCGTTTATCATCCAGATGTCGGCGTTGGCGCGGTTCTCGTCCTTCAGCACCTCGGTCACGACGTAGGCGACGCGCGTGCCATCGGGCGACACCTGCGGATCGGAGACGCGCTTCAGGCGAAACAAATCCTCGAGCTCCATCGGGCGCGGCTGCGCGCGACTCGGCGCAACTAATCCGAGGGTCGCGCACGAAGTGAGCGCGCACGCGAACCAACGAGCGGGGGTTCTCATTTTCATGCACCAACGATGGCCCCCGGCATGGCTCGGAAGCCAGCCGTTTTTGGCGTGGGGCAGCCCGACGCCACACTCCGAGACTGGAATTCGTCGCAATCCACTTGGCGCGCCCGCCCGGCTGGTTAGCGTGCGCGCCACGTTCTCCTTCGCATGAAATTCCTCCGCATGTTTCCCGCCTTGGTTCTCCTCGTTCTCCCCTTCGCCAGTCTCGCGCCGCTCCGCGCCGCCGCGCCCGCCGGTTTCTCGCACGTGAAGACCGTCGGCCACATCGCCGAATACAAACTCGCCGCCAACGATCTCAACGTGCTGCTGCTGGAGGATCACTCGGCGCCGGTGCTCACATTCATGGTCACGTATCGCGTGGGCTCGCGGCACGAAGTCACCGGCACCACGGGCGCGACGCACATCCTTGAGCATCTCATGTTCAAGGGCTCGAAAAATTTCCACCCCGGCATCGGCAAGGGCTTCGACACGCTCATGGACAGGATTGGCGGCATCAACAATGCGACCACCTGGTTCGACCGCACCAACTACTACGAGAATCTCCCCAGCGATCACCTCGAACTCGCCGTGCAACTCGAAGCCGACCGCATGCGCGGCCTGCTCTTGCGCGAGGAGGACCGCAAACCGGAGATGACCGTCGTGCGCAACGAATTCGAGCGCGGCGAAAACGATCCGGCCGAGGCGCTCGACAAGGAGGTCAACGCCATCGCCTACCTCGCCCACCCCTACCACCACCCGACCATCGGCTGGCGCTCCGACATCGAGAAGGTCACCATCGCGAAACTGCGCGAGTTCTACGACACGTTCTACTGGCCCGACAATGCCACCGTAACGGTTATCGGCGATTTCAAGCCGGAGGCCGCGCTCGGCTTTGTGAAAAAATATTTCGGTGCCATCACGCGCGCGCCGCACCCGCTGCCCTCACCCTACACCGAGGAGCCCGCACAGACCGGCCCGCGCCGCGTGACCGTAAAGCGCCCCGGTGAAGTCGGCGCCGTGCAGCTCGCCTACAAGGCCCCGCCCACGCTCCACGCCGATCACGCCGCGCTTGAGATTCTCTCCGGCATCCTCAGCGACGGAAAAAACAGCCGGCTCTACCGCGCCCTCATCGACACCAATCTCGCGATCAATGCCGACGCCTCGAAGGGTTTCTTCCGCGAAAACACGCTCTTCTCCTTCAGCGCGCTCGTCACACCCGGCATCAAGCACGAGCAGGTGGAGCAGACGCTCCTCGCCGAGGTGGAAAAACTCCGCGCTGCCGGCGTGACGGCCGACGAAGTTTCCCGCGCCGCCAACCAGCGCCTCGCCCGCCTCGCCTACGGGCGCGACGGCTCCTTCGCCATCGCCGGCCAAATCAACGAGGCGATCGCCGTCGGCGATTGGACGCTCTACGTGTCGCTGCCCGAAAAACTTCGCGCCGTGACCGCCGCGGATGTGAACCGCGTGATCAAGACCTACCTCGTGGAGGACCAGAGCACGACCGGCTGGTTTATCCCGGTTGCCGAGGGTGGCAGCGCGGCTGCGGGCGAAAAACCTGCTGACGCCAAGCGCCACACCGCCAGCGGCCCGCACTTTTATCGCGATCCCGCGGCGGCGGAAAAATCCCAAGCGCCAAATTCTAAAATCCAAAGTGCGAACGCCGTGGCTGCGGCCGGCGCGGGGGGCGGCGCGTTAGTCGCGCCCAATGTCCGCCGCCGCGCCATCGCGGGTGCCGACGTGCTCACCGTGAAGACGAGCATCCAAGATGTCGTCACGCTCCGCGGCGCGTTCGCCGCCGGCGATGTTTTCAACCCGCCCGGTAATTCCGCCATCGCCGATCTCACCGCCGGCCTCCTCGACAAGGGCACGGTCAAACGCGACAAGTTCGCGATCGCCGCGCTGTTCGAGCAAGTCGGCGCAACGCTCGGCTTCGGCACCGATTCCCACGTCGTCAACATCTCCGGGAAATTCCTGCGTAATGATCTCGCGCTCGTCCTCGGGCTCCTCGGCGAGCAACTCCGCACGCCGCGCTTCGACCCCGAGGAGTTGGCCAAGCTCAAAAAACAATTTGCCGGCCAGCGCAAACGCGCGCTCGAAGATACCGACTACCGCGCCGACGAAGCGTTTTCCCGCGCCGTGTTTCCAGAGGGGCATCCGAATCGGCCGCCGACCACGGAAAAATACCTCGCCGATGTCGAAGCCGCCACGCTCGACCAAGTGAAGGCGTTTCACGCCGCGCACTACGGCCCCGCCTCGCTCCGCCTTCTGCTCGTCGGTGATGTTGACGACACCGCGATCGACGCGGCGCTGGGTGAAGCATTCGCTGGTTGGACCGGCGGCCATGGTCTCGATGCTGCGAAGAAAGCGTCTGCGCTCACCTCCGCACGCACCGAGAAGGTCGTGATGTCGGGTAAGACCAGTGTCTCGCTCTTCATCGGCCAGCCCTCGGGCCTGCGCTACACCGACGCCGATCGCCTCGCCCTCAATATGGCAACCTCCGTGCTCGGCAGCGGATTTTTCACCGCGCGACTCCTCGACACCATCCGCAACAAGGAAGGCCTCACCTACGGCATCGGCGCGCAGCTCACCCACGACACCTACACCGACGGCGCGTGGGCCATCCGCGGCACGTTTGCCCCCGATCTCCTCGACAAGGGCATCGCCTCCACCACACGCGAGCTCACGCGCTTCTGCGAAAAGGGCGTGACCGCCGAGGAGCTCGCCAATTTCAAAATCACGCTCAGCGGCACCTACAAAGTCCAGCTCGCCACCAGCAGTGGCGTTGCCAGCACGCTGCTCAACGCCCTCCAACGCGGCCTCACCCCCGAGTGGGTCGACGAATACCCCCGCCGCCTGCAAGCGCTCACGCTCGAAGAGGTGAACGCCGCGATCAAAAAACATCTCACGCCCGAAAAAATGATCACGGTGCTCGCCGGCACACTGCCGGACGGAAAGTAGCGCTGCCGTCCGCCGCCGGGTCGCCAGTGGTCGCGAAACGCCGCGAGTCGCGGCAGCGATTCGCGGACCTTGCCGCGGACGATCTCCGCCCCCTCCGCGTGGGAGAGGCTGAAACCCAGCTCGCGCAACGCCCGCACGGCGGCATCGCTCCCCGGTGCCTTCTCGGCGAACAAGACTACGTCCTGCGTCGTATCGGGAAAACCGAGCAGGATCGCGCCCGATTTGCCTCTGAACAGATACCGGACGCCACACCGCACGCCGCCCGCTCAGGACTCGTTTTCGATTTCCGGATCGATGATGCCCAGCGCCCCGTTTTGATCCTGAATCAGGATGAAAAATTCCCAGCGCGGGGCGGAATCGCCCGATCCGCTGTTGGCCATCTTGTTCGTGATCGTGGAAGCCGTCAGCGAACCGAGGTCGAAATTGGATTTGCAATTTTTGTCGCTGGCCCCGGCCACTTGTTTGTAGGCGATACCAGCCGGAAAAAACTGGCCGGCCGGCAGAATCCTAAACTCGAGGTCGATCCTCGCCGGTCCCCTGGCCACGATCCGATTGGGATCGCTGGCACTGATGCGCACTTTGCCGCCGGCGTCGTCCGTGATGACCGGAGCTGCGGCCTTGGTCCACCGCGGGGTATTTGCCGTCGTGTTGATGTCGGCGAATTGGGTGGCGGTGAGGCTAATCTTGGCGGTGGGCATTTGTTCTGGGTTGGCTGGCTAGGCCAAGTTTGCAGGTGCCGATGCGAAATCGGGCGGAACGTCCGTCACTTTTTTCCGGTCCGGCGGCGCTTTGATTTGGGATCCTTGGTGTTCCCAGCATCGGAATTTTCGATTTCCGGATCGATCAGACCGATGAAGTTCGTCCCGTTCTCCACGATCCCGATGTAGAGTTCCCACGCGGTTCGGCCCGTGGTGTAGCGATTCGTGATCGTGATGACGTTGTCGTCGATATCCTTGACCACGAAATTATTTTTCGCACCGCCCTTCCCATTGAGACCGTCGCGATCGATGAGCGCACCGACCACATCGTAGTCGAGCGCAGGCCGGATCACGAACTCAAGATCGACGGCACCGGGTCCAGAAACGACAATATTATTATTGGCGCTGACCTTCACCCGGCCGTTGGCTCCGTTTCCCCCCACAACCGGTGGTTTGTGGGTGCAGAATCCGCTTCCGGCTCGGCGGA
The DNA here is from genome assembly GCA_025352845.1 of Opitutaceae bacterium. Classification (GTDB taxonomy): domain Bacteria; phylum Verrucomicrobiota; class Verrucomicrobiia; order Opitutales; family Opitutaceae; genus ER46. Next base: position 79 of record JANXSC010000211.1, on the reverse strand, counting down.
ACGACGTCACTTCAATTACAACGGTGGCTGTGGGCATGATGGTGGGGGATTATTTTTTCGGGATCTCGGGCAAAGCATC
>JANXSC010000152.1 GCA_025352845.1 Opitutaceae bacterium | reverse complement strand
GGTCACCCCGCTCTTCCCCGGCAAGCACCCCGTCAACACGCGCATCATGCGCACCGAGCTCGTGCCCACACGCCCTTGTGGCCGACGTTGACGAGGTCGCCGTGCTTGAACGCGGCGCCGCTCACATCCTCGTGGGCGAGGCCGACGAAGGAGATGACGACGCCGACGGAGCCGATGGGAATGTTGAGCATCGGGACGGATTCGACGGCGGCGAACCACGGGTTGAGATTCCATGCGCCTGAGAGGAGGACTTGCTCCTGCAAGCCGCGGCGTCCGCCGTCGGCGAGGAAGGCCTGGGCGTTTTGGAAGTTGTCATGATCGTGGATGAGGCCGCCGGCGATGTCGCCTGCCTCGATGGGACGACCGTCGAGCGTGGTGACGATGCCGACCATGTCGGGCTGGATGCGCGTGACGGCGAGCTGCTCGGGCGCCATGCCGTGCTCGGACGCGAGTTCGGCCGTGATGACGGTGAAGAGGGCGGAGTTTATTCGGTAGCTGCCGGCCGTGAGGAGGCCGAGCTGGCGGCCTTTCTCGCCGCCCGCGGTGAGGAAGCGGCGCGCGTCCTGAAAATTGTCGCACGCTACGACTTTCGCGAGGAGACGCTCGGGCGGAATCTGCGTGCCGGCGGCCGAGACGACACACGCGATCTCGCCCGGCGGGACGATGAGCATCGGGACTTTGGCGACGCGGAATTGCCAGAAGCCGTAGCCGAAGTGCAGGCCGGGAGGGAGCGTGTCGGCCTGATAGCCGGCCTCGGCGTGAAGCGCGATGAGTTCGCCGGGAGCGAGATTGCGGCGGGCAAATTTTTTGATGACGATGCCGACTTGGTTTTCGCGGATGACGACAAGGCCGAGGAGCAACGGAGCGAACACGAGGCCAAAGCCGAACAGCACCGCGCGCTCAAGCCAGCCGTCGGCGACGATAAACGCGGTGAGCACGAGCGCGAGCGATGCGCCGCCGAGCGCGAGACGCGAACCGAGGGAGCGCGGTTGGAGGGCGAGGCCCTTAAGCACGAGGCTCAGGCCGACCAGGAGCAGGAGCGCGCAGAGCGTTCCCGCGGAAGCGAGCGTTGAAGCAGACGAAGCGGTCATGGTGGAGGACTCCGAAATGCGCCGCCGCGAGCGAACGGGTGAGCGTGCGCGCACGACGGTGCGGTTGCGATGTGGAGCGACCGTTTCGCGCCCGCCCGAGCGGGAGCGCAGTGGATCACCCTTCCCATTGCCGACGAGGTTAGCTGACGGGCTCGGTGCTAGGAAGTCACCTGGGCCTCACTTGCGTGTGGCCGTTCGCCCCGTCCGCCGCGTTTCGCTGGAGAGCGAAGGCGTGGCGGAATATTGGGTTCCCCGTGAAAACGCCGAGGAAGCGGCGTCGTCTTAGGCGCGTAAATCCAAAGAACGGGGCGCAGCATGGGATCGTGCGGCGGACCCACAAGTCATCTGGCTACGTATGGCGCATAAGGTTCTCATTGTGAACTCGCGCACGGCAAAGAATGTGCGCACGGTGTGGCATGGAAAAACGTCTCTTCTCGGAACTGGGCCTCTCGGCCGACCTGCTCAAAGCCGTGGACAAAATGGGATTCGAGGAAGCCTCGCCCATTCAGACGGCCGTCATCCCGACAATTCTCGCGGGGAAGGATGTCGTCGGCCAGTCGTCCACCGGGTCGGGCAAGACGGCCGCGTTTGCGATTCCCGCGATCGAGAAAGTGGACCCGAAGATTCACGCGGTGCAGGTCCTCATCCTCTGCCCGACTCGCGAACTCGCGGTGCAGGTGGCGGAGGAATTCGGCAAGCTCGCCCTCTTCAAACGCGGCGTATCGGGTGTGCCGATCTATGGCGGCCAGAGCTACGAGCGGCAATTCCGGGCGCTCGCGGCGGGCGTGCAGATCGTCATCGGCACGCCCGGTCGCGTGATGGATCACATGGAGCGCGGCACGCTCAAGCTCGACCAGCTCAAGCTCGTGATTCTCGACGAGACGGACCGGATGCTCGACATGGGCTTCCGCGACGACATCGAGAAAATCCTCTCGGCCACGCCGGCGACGCGGCAGCTGCTGTTCTTCTCCGCGACGATCCCGCGCGCGATCCAGGACTTGATCGGGCGCTACTCGAAGGACCCGGCCTGGATCAAAATCGATTCGGTGGCGCAGAACGCGCCGCAGGTGGAGCAGACGTATTTCGAGGTGGACCGCCGCTCGAAGATCGAGGCGCTCACGCGCCTGATCGATGTGAACGATTTCCGCTACGGGATCATTTTTTGCAGCACGAAGGTCATGGTGGACGATCTCGACGAGCATCTGCACTCGCGCGGCTACCTGACGGACCGCCTGCATGGCGACATCACGCAGACGCAGCGCGACCGGGTGATGGCGAAGTTCCGCGAGCGGAAGTTCGAGTTTCTCGTCGCCACGGATGTCGCGGCGCGCGGGCTCGACGTGGACGACCTCGAGGTGGTCTTCAATTTCGATCTGCCGAACGACGCCGAGGACTACACGCACCGCATCGGCCGCACCGGGCGCGCGGGGCGCAAGGGACAGGCCTTCACCTTCGTTTCCGGCCAGGAAATCTACAAACTCCAGAGCATGGTGCGCTGGGCGCGGCTCGATATCCGGCGCGGCAAGATTCCGTCGCTCGATGAAGTGGAGGAGGCGCGCTCAAGCGTCTTCTTCGACAAGATCCGGGCGACCCTCGACGAGAAAAAATTCAAGCCGCACGACCGCATGATCGATCGCCTGCTCGATGAGGGTTATGCGAGCACCGACATTTGCTCGGCCCTGATCACGATGCTCCAAGGCGGAGGGGCATCCGGCGACGGTGCGGCAAAGCCGACGGTAGCGTCCTCGAAGACCGCGGCCCCTGTGGCCGCAGGAAAACCCGTGCCGACCTGGGCGAAGAGTGTGGTGGCACCGAAGTCGCTTGCTCGTCCGGTCGCCGTGCCGTCGCCGACGGCAGCACCCACGGCACGAGCCGCCGTTTACGCTGCCGACGCGCCGGCCCACAGCGCGCCTGCCACCGACGACGCGCCGGTCGGCAACGAGCGCGAAGACGAAGGCGGTTTTGAGAATTCCGCGCGCAAGGCAAAATACGAACGTCCCGCCCGCACCGGGCGCGAGCCGGGCATGGTGCCAATCTTCCTCAACGTGGGCCGCAAGCAGCTCGTGACGCCGGCCGACATCGTCGGAAAAATCGCCGGCGTCACCCGCCTGCCCGCCACCGTGGTGGGCGCGATCGACATCCACCAGCGGCACACGCTGGCCGACGTCGCCGAGACCGAGGCGGACTTCATCGTGAAAAAACTCGCCGGCATCAAACTGAAGGGGATCGCCCTGGAGCCGATGCGGGCGGGAGACGAAACGAAGTCCGAATAACAGGAGGAGTCGTGCGCGCTTTTCGCCCGGTGCCACGTAGGTTCCGCACTCGCCTCAGGTCGGGTGAGGCGTAGCATCGCATCTGCATTTTATTCAATGAGTGATTCAGCCAAATCCCGATTCCTGCGCTGTGGGTTGTTCATGCTGGTGTTCGCCGCCGGCGCCCTGTTCATGAAGTTCAAACCGTTTCCCTATCCCCAGATCGTGGCGGCCGGGAAGGCGGCGAAAGATTGGCGGACGCGACGTTCGCTGGATCCTGCGGCGGTGGTCGCGGCGCAGTATGCGAAGGATTCCGGCGACCCGCGTAGCGCCCGCAGTCTCGACACGGCACTGCTCCCCCTCACGGTGCGCGGATTGAAGGTGAGTGCGACGCAGGCGTTCCCCAAGGGGGTCGGCGGGATAGCGGTGGTGGACGACACGCTCGTCCTCGTCGACTGGCTCGGGGGAATCTATGTGCACGAGGCCGGGGAAATCGTGAAGCGGGAGTTCCCGGCGCTACCGAACAACATCGCGGCGTTTGTCCTCAGTCTGCGCGGAGAGATCGGCAATCTACGCGTGCACGATGTGGAATATGTGCCCGCTGCCGCGTCGCTCGCGGTTTCCTACGAGAGCTTCGATCCGGAGAAACAGAAACCGTTTCTCGCGGTGTCGCTGATTGCGATCGATCCGAAGACGGTTAGGCCGACGGGGGCGTGGAAGACGTTGTTTACCTCCGATCCGATGGGGGCGCCGGTGTTTGCCGGACAGGCCGGGGGCGGACGGTTGGCGGTGAAGGATGCGACGAAGCTGCTGCTCACCGTGGGCGACTACAATCAGGACGGCGTGATGATCGAGTCGGCAAAGAAGGTCGCGCAGGATCCAGCGTCGACGTTCGGGAAAATTTTCGAGATCGAGTGGGCGACGGGAAAGCGCCGGATGGTTAGTCTGGGGCACCGCAATCCGCAGGGGCTGCTCGTCACTGCGAGCGGCGCTGTCTTTTCCACGGAACATGGGCCGGCGGGCGGCGATGAGTTGAACCGGATCGTCGATGGTGCGAATTACGGCTGGCCCAACGTGACGCTTGGGACCGACTACGGCACCTACGACTGGCCCAACGCCAAACTTTCCGGCGGCCACGCCGGCTATACGATGCCGACCTACGCGTGGCTCCCCTCGATCGGCACCTCGAATCTAATTGAGATTAAAAATTTCCATCCGAGCTGGGATGGGGATTTGCTCGTGGCGTCACTGAAGGCGTCGTCGCTTTTCCGGCTGCGCCTCGATGGGCAGCGGGTGGTTTACAGCGAGGGGATTTGGCTGGGAAACCGGATTCGCGACATGGTGCAGCTCAAGACCGGGACGATCGTGCTGTGGACGGACGATGCGCAGCTCCTGTTCATCGACGTGGATCAACCCAAGCTGAAAAAGAACGAGCGGGGGCTCGGCTATTTCGGGCAGCCGGAGCTGGCGACTTGCATGGCATGCCACCACTTCGACACGACTGGTCCCACGCATCTCGCCCCGAGCTTTGGCAACCTGATTGGAAGGGCGATCGCGACGGATAGCTTTGCGCGCTACTCGCCGGGCTTGAAGGCCAAGGGCGGAGTATGGACGAAAGAAACCTTGAAGCAGTTTATCTCCAATCCCGACGCATTTGCGCCCGGCAGCACGATGCCAAAACTTGGCCTGCCGGAGGCGGATATCGATCGCATCGTGGCGTTGCTGGTGAACGCGCGCCGCGACTAATCCCGAAACGAGGCGGGCCCCGACCGCCATCCTTGACAGCGCTGGCGGCGTGCGGCTATTGCCGTGCCCCCGTATGGAAGCCGTGCTTGACCAACCGGTGCTCGTGCTCAACCGCCTGTGGCAGGCGGTGAATGTCATTGGCGCGAAGCGCGCCTTCGGGCTTTTGGCCCGCGGGCACGCGCAGGTCGTGCATCACCACGACGACGATTTCCGCACGTTCGCGCTGCTCGACTGGATCGATTTTTCGGTGAGCAACCCGCCGGTCGCCGCGCTCGACATGGTGCACACGCCCAACCGCACCATCCGGCTGCCGCGCGTGATTCTGCTCACGTTTTTCGACCGGCTGCCGTGCAAGGAGCTGAAGCTCACCCGCAACAACGTCTTCGAGCGGGACAAGAACACCTGCCAGTATTGCGCGCGCGCGATGCCGCGCGAGCAGCTCAACCTCGACCACGTGATCCCGCGCGACTACGGCGGGAAGACCACGTGGGAAAACATCGTCTGCTCGTGCATCAAGTGTAACTCGAAAAAAGCCAACCGCCTCCCGCACGAAGCGCACATGCGGCTCATGCGCAAACCCGTCCGCCCGAAATGGCGGCCTGTCATCTCGATCGTGCTCGGCAACCAGCGGCACGAGGTCTGGAAGGATTTCCTGGACGTCGCGTATTGGAACGTGGAGCTGGAGGAGTAGCCGCCCGCAGTGGACGAGGCGTCCCGCCCTGTGGCCGCGCGAAATAAAATCCACCGCATCCCGCGCGCGCGCGCGTGTTGACGCGATTGCGGGATTGCCCGCGCCAAAATCGCCGCTCACGTTTTCGTCATGCTTGCGACTCTTGTGATGACGGTAATCGGCGCCGACCGGCCCGGCTTGGTGCGGCTGGTAGCTTCGCGCGTGGCAGACCACGGTGGCAACTGGCTCGAGAGCCGGATGTGCCACCTCGGCGGGCAATTCGCCGGCCTCCTGCGCGTCGAGGTGGCGGCGGCGCGCGTCGATGAACTCATCGGGGCGCTGCACCGCCTGGAGGGCGAGGGCCTGCGCGTGATCGTGCATGCCGAGACCAGTGGGGAGGCGGCGCAGGCGGCCGGAGCGGTGGCGATCTTGGAACTGGTGGGCACGGACCGGCCGGGGATTTTGCGCAGCGTGTCGGGCGTGTTTGCGGCGCACGGCGTCAACGTCGAGGAGCTCACCTCCGAGCGCGTGAGCGCGCCGATGGGCGGCGGGACTTTGTTTCAGGCGCGGGCGACCGTGCTCGTGCCCGCGGGCGTGAAGCTCGCGACCGTGCGCGCCGATCTGGAAATGCTCGCGGCGGACTTGATGGTGGACTTGAAATTGCAGCCGCGCCTGTAGGCCCGGCCACTGGCGGGGCTGCCCGCCCAGCGGTCGCGCCTAAAATTTCTGCCGCACCAGCACGAGCAGCCCGCAGCCGGCGACGATGTCGCCGAGCCCGACGAGAATACGCAGCGGGAGCGGCATGCGCGCCAACAGCAGGAGCACGCACGCGCCGCCGCCGATGAGCAAAATCGCCAGGGCGACGAGGGTGCGTTTCTGGCGCGCGCGCGGGGTGGCCGTCATCGGGCGAGGGGCAGCGTGACGCGCATCGTCGTGCCGGCGGGACTGGTTTCGCGCAGCGCGATGTCGCCGTGGTGGCTGACGAGGATGCGTTTCGCGATCGCGAGGCCGAGGCCGGTGCCGTCGGGGCGACCGGAGAGAAACGAATCGAAGATTCGCGCGCGGAGCGACGCATCGACGCCGGTGCCGGTGTCGGTGATATCGAGATGGGCGAGCGCGGGCCCGGGACGCATTTCCGTGGCGAAGGCCACGGTGATTTTGCCGCCGTCGGGCATGGCGTGCATCGCGTTGATCAGGAGGTTGAGCACCACCTGTTGGATCTGGCCCTTGTGGGCTTCGACGACCAGTGGTTCGGCGGGAGCATGCACCGTGACCGCAACCTTGTTCTGGGTGAGCTTCAGGCGCACGAGCAGCAGCGTGTCGGCGACGATGTCGGCGAGTGCCCAGCGCGAGTGCAGGCTCGATGGGGCCTGCGCGAAGCCGAGCACACGCGTGACGATCGCTTCCAACTGATCCAATTTTTCGCCGATGACGCGGATGTCGGTGCGCCGCGGATCGCCGTCGGGGAAATCGAGGCCGAGGCCGCCGTGCAGGAGCTTGAGCACGGTGAGAGGATTGCGGATTTCGTGCGCGATCTCGGCGGCGAGAAGGCCGAGGGTGGTAAGGCGCTCGTTTTTCCGCAGCACCTCCTCGCTTTGGAAAACGCGGGCGTAGAGCCGGGCGTTTTCGAGCGCGACGGTGCCGAGGCTGGCGAGCGCGGCGCAGAGGCGTTTCTCGTCGTTGTCGAAGCGGTGCACGCGGTCGGTGAAAATCGCGACGACGCCGAGGACTTCGCCCTCGGAAATCATCGGGCTGGCCAAGACGGAGCGCAGCGCCGGATCCGCCGGGAGATCGAGCAGCTCGCGGAATTCGGGCGATTGGATGTCGGCGAACCACACCTGCCGACGGGTGCGGATGGGTGAGGCCACGAGGCAGGCCTCGACGTCGAGATCGCCGGCGGGCAGCGGCGGCGCTTCGTCGTGCGCCAGCGCCGCGCAGCGCACGGTGCCCTTGGCGGCGTCGTGCAGGTAGAGGGCGCACGCGCGGGCCTGCATCATGCGGCGCGCCTCGCGCGTGAGCGTTTCGAAGAGATCCTGCGACTCGAACTTGGTGACGAGCGACTGACCGGCGGTGATGAGCGACTCAAGTTGTCGTGCCTTGTTCTTTAGGTGAGCCAATTCCCAGAGCCGTTGCAAAACGCGCGCCGCCTCCGCGGCGAATTGCTCCAGGAGCGTGAGGTCCGCCGGGGTAAACCCGCCCACGCGATCGCTTTCGAGATCGATGACGCCGATCACCTGATCGCCATCCTGAATCGGCGCGGCCATCTCGCACCGGGCGGTGGGCCGCACCGCGATGTAGCGCGGCTCGGTCGTCACATCGGGCACGAGGAGCGAGCGGTGGTTGAGCACGCACCAGCCGGTGATGCCGTGGCCGAGTGCCAACCCATGCGAAGCGTCGTCCTCGGTCCCCGCACCGATCCAGACTTCGATTTCGATCCGGCCGGTGTCGGGACTGAGCAGGCCAATCGAGCCGGCGTCGGCGCCGAAGGCGTTCGCGAGAAGCGGGAGCATCTCGCGCATCGCGCCCTTGGCGTCCGCGCTCCGCGTCGCGAGGGAAGCGAGCCGGTAGAAAATTTCGGAAACCGGGGCAGGGTGACCGGTGGCCGGTGGGCTGGACGACGCGGCGGGGCTAGCGGGCACGGCGAAGGTAAGTCCTCAAACGGGTTTTGAATGCGACGCGGGACATGGTCGGGCGATCCGGGATTCCCGGATTGGGGTTCCGGCAGTCCGGTAGGGGCAAACCTATTTTCCCGCCGCGGCCACAGTCGCCGCCGGTGCCGCCATGGCCGCGGGCGCGATCACTTCGTTCAGCGCGGTGCGCAGGGCCTGGAGGCGCTCGGGGGTTTCGACGGGCTCGTGGTTGGCGGCTTCGATGTGGAAGGTGTCGATGGCCACGCCGCGCTCGGTGCCGATGCGGGCGAAGGTGATGTCGAAATTGTGATCGGAGATCGTCTTCGCGAGGCGGTAGAGGAGGCCAATCTGGTCGCGGGCCTGCACCTCGACGATGGTGCGCTGGAGGGAGAGTTCGGGATAGACGTCGACCGTCGGGGGAAACGAGCTTTGCAACGATTCGCCGGTGGCGGTGGAAAGGTAGCGCGTGGCGGCGATTTTTTTCGCCTGCGCCATGATGTCGGGCAGCAGGTCGCGGTTGGCGACGAGGGCCTCCTCGATCACGCTGGCGAATTTTTGCTGGGCACTGGCGCTTTGCACGGGGCCGCGGCCGGGCTCGACGACGTAGAAGGTGTCGATCGCGATGTGGTCGTTGCGGGAGATGACCTTGGCGCCGAGGATGCTCAGGCCGGCGACGCTGAAGGCGCCGGCGAGCTTGTAGAAGAGGCCGGCGCGGTCCCACGTGACGACGTTGACGACGGTGAGCGAGCGGTTGAGGTCGTCCTTCCACTCGATCACGGGCTTGAGCGAGCCGACGGAATCGGCGGTGGTGATCGACTTGAGGAGCCGGTTCACCATCTGGATGTGCAGCGCGATCTCGGTCGCGTCGGTGTGGATGAAATACCGATCGGGCAGCAGGCTGAAGTGCGCCGTGATCTCGTCGGCGCTGATCCCGGGGATCGTTTTGGCGATGAGTTCCTGTTGGGTCATGTTTTTCTTTTCCTCGAGTCGGGCGTCGACGGCGGCACCGTGTTTCAGCCGCTCGAAGGTGGAGCGGTAAAGCGAAGTGTGCAATGTGTCCTTGTAACTGTTCCAAAGGTCCATCGCGGTGCCGCGGGCGTCGCAAAACGTGTGGACGTAGAGGAACCGCAGGCGCTCGGGGTCGCCCACCAGCTCGGCGAAGGCGGCGGCCGTGGAGGGATCATCTACGTCCCGCTTCTGCCAGAAGCGTGCCATCGCGAGGTGTTTTTCGATTACAAAAAGGATCAGCGCACGGTCGGCGGGGGCGACGCCGAAGCGCTCGAGCAGCGGGCCGGCGAGGCGCACGCCGCTGTCGGCGTGGCCGCGGATGCCCTCGGACTTGCCGATATCGTGGAGCAGGAGGGTGAGGTAGAGCAGCGAGACGTCGGGCGTTTCGTGGAGCGCGGCGCGATACTTGAGGGTGATGGGTTCGGCCTCGGTGTAGATGCGGTCGAGTTCGCGGATGGCGCTGAGCGTGTGCACGTCCGCCGTGTAGCGGTGATAATACTCGTGCTGCACAAGGCAGGTGAGGGCGTCGAACTCGGGAATGAACAGCCCGAGCACGGCGAGCTCGTGCATCTTGGTGAGGATCGGGTAAACGGCGCCGGCCTCCGACATGATGGCGCGGAAACTCACGTTGGCGTCGGGCGAGTGTGCGATCTCCGGCGTGAGCAGCGGGAGCGAAGTCCGGATCAGGTCGGCGAGGTGGAAGTCGAGCGTGGCGTCGAGCGTCTGGAGGTGGCGGAAGACGCGGATGAGCCGCACGGGATCCGCGCGGAAGACATCCGGTTTCTCGGCGGCGAGCTCGCGACCGCGGAGGACGAAGCCGTCGAGGCGCTTGGTGCGGGTGAGGCGGGTGGCGAGGAGACTTTCGCGGAAGGAGAGTTTGTCGCCGTTGCTGCGGTGTCCGATACTCAGCGCGAGCCGATCCTCGACGAGCCGCGACACGCGGTAGATCGTCTGCGCGGCGCGGTAGTAGTCCTGCATGAAGTGCTCCACCCGCGCGAGCATCTCGGGCTCCGTGTAACCAAGGTGCTCGGCGATGAGCGGCTGCTGATCGAGGTTCATGACATCGGTCGCGCGCGGGCTCATGAAGTGGAGCTCGTTGCGGACGCGCAGGAGGAAATCGTAGGCGCGCTGGAAGGCCGCGAGGTCGTCGGTGCGCAGGTAGTTTTGCGTGGCGAGCTCGTCGATGCGCGTGATGTCGAGCTTCACGCGCGCCATCCACCCGGCGTTTTGGTAATCGCGCAGGCCGCCGACGCCGTTCTTGATGTCGGGCTCCTGGTTGAAGACCGTGTTGGCATACTTCGCGCGCCGGCTCGCCTGATCCTCGATGCGGGAGGTGATGTAATCCTTCGGGTGTTCGCTCGCGTAGTAGCTGCGGTAGGCTTGGGCGAAGGTGTCGTAGAGTTTTTCCGAGCCCGCGATGCGGCGCGCCTCCAGCATGGCGGTCTTGGACTGGATATCCTTCCGCGCCTCGGCAAACGCCTCGTCGATGGTGCGCGTGGCGTGGCCGACCTTGAGCCCGCAGTCCCAGAGGATGTAGAGGATTTCCGCAGTGAGGTGCTCCTGGAGCGGCTTGGCCTCGGCGGCCTTCGTCTTGGTGGCGAAGAGAAACATCACATCGACATCGCTCCACGGCGAAAGCTCGCCGCGCCCATAGCCGCCGAGCGCCACGAGGGCCACGGGCGGGGGTGCGACGCCATGCTTCTGTTGGTAGGTGCCGAGCGCGTGATTGAAAAGCCGCGCGAGCAGCGCATCGATGATCTGGGCGCGCTCGCGGCAAATCGTCAGGCCGGAGGCGCCGGCCTGGTGCCGCTCGCGCAGTGCGGCCATTTCCGTGCGCACGAATTCCTTGCAGGCCGCCAGCCGGCCGGGGACGGTGGTGTCTCCGGCAAACGTAAGGCGCTCGGTGGCGCGTTGGGCGATGAGGGCGGGCATGGCTAAAATGGCGAACGGTTAAGAACGACGGGCGCGGTCGAAGTTTCAACGTTCAAAGTGGTCTCGCCCCTGTGGGCGCAGGCGCATCTCTGTCTGTTTCATGCTTCGTGGGCAGTGCCGCAGCCCGGGCCGCCAGCCCGTGCAGATTCGGAGATCGCGGTCAGGCTGACCGCGCTACGTCTCCGGCACCGACTGCTCCGGCAAGAACTGCAGGAGTGCCGCCACACCCGCGCGTCGCGCCGTTTCGCGCCTTGCCTCGCACGGTGGCGCGCCGTTTTCTCCGCAGTTCAACACCAGCCCAGACCGATGCCCGAGATTACCAAGAGCTACGAATCGCGTGAGATTGAAAAGAAGTGGTATGCCGCGTGGCAGGCCGCGCAGGCCTTCGCGGGCAAGGTCGCGCCCGGCCGCGATCCCTACAGCATCGTCATTCCGCCGCCGAACGTTACCGGCGTCCTCACGATGGGGCACGTGCTGAACAATACGCTTCAGGACATTTTGATTCGCCGCGCGCGTCTCGAGGGAAAATCCGCGCTCTGGTTGCCGGGCACCGACCACGCGGGCATCGCGACGCAGACCGTCGTCGAGCGCGAACTCCGCAAGCAGAAGAAAACGCGCCACGACTTCGGCCGCGAAAAATTCTTGGAGAAGGTCTGGGAATGGCGGCACGAAAAGGGTGGCATCATCCTTGAGCAACTCCGCCGGCTCGGCGCTTCATGCGACTGGGATCGCACGCAGTTCACGATGGACCCGCACTACTCGCAGGCGGTGCTCACGGTCTTCGTCGATCTTTTCAAGAAGGGGCACATCTATCGCGGCAAGCGGATGGTAAACTGGTGCCCCGTCTCGCAGACCGCGCTCTCCGACGAGGAAGTGATCATGAAGCCCGTCAACGGCACGATGTATCGCGTGCGTTACGAGCGCGTCGATGCGCCGGGGCTGTTCGTCGAGGTGAAGACCACCCGGCCCGAGACGATTCCGGGCGACGTCGCCATCGCCGTGCATCCCGACGACCCGCGCTACGCGGACTGGATTGGAAAGAAAGTGCGCCGCGCCCTCGGGCCCGCAGCCGATATTCCGATCATCGCCGACGCCGCCGTCGACAAGGAGTTCGGCACCGGCGCGCTCAAGATCACGCCGGCGCACGACAAGACCGATTTCGAGATCGGCCTGCGCCACAAGCTGCCCGTCATCGACGTGCTGGAGTCCGACGGAAAACTCAACGCGCTCGCCGGCGAGGAGCTCGCGGGCCTCGATCGTTTTGCGGGCCGCAGGAAAGCCGCAGAGTTGTTGAAAGCCTCCGGCGCGCTCGTCGCCGAGGAACCTTACGCGAACAACGTCGGCTACTCCGAGCGCGCCGACGTGCCGATCGAGCCGCGGCTCACGTGGCAGTGGTGGTTGAAATATCCGCGGGTCGAGGAGGCGAAGGCCGCCGTGCGCGACGGCCACATCAAGTTTCACCCCGAGCGCTGGTCGAAGGTTTATCTCCACTGGCTCGAAGGCATCCAGGATTGGTGCATCAGCCGCCAGCTCTGGTGGGGGCATCGCATTCCCGTCTGGTATCGCAAGGGCCTCGACAAAGAAAAACTGACGCCCGCCGATCTCGCCGACCCGGCGAAGGTGCACGTCTCACTCGCCGGCCCCGCCGACAAGGACGGTTGGGTGCAGGAGGACGACGTGCTCGACACGTGGTTCAGCTCGTGGCTCTGGCCGCAGGCGACGATGGGCTGGCCCGACAAGGACGCGATGGCGAAGGCCGGCTTCGATTTTTTCTATCCGACCGCGACGCTCGTCACCGGACCCGACATCATTTTCTTCTGGGTTGCGCGCATGATCATGGCCGGCCTCGAATACACGCACGAGGGCCAGCCGATCGAGCAGCGGATTCCGTTCAAGAACGTCTACTTCACCGGTATCATCCGTGACGCGCAGGGCCACAAGATGTCGAAGTCCCTTGGCAATTCGCCCGATCCGCTCGACCTC